>JAIVXD010000052.1:0-10050 GCA_048636195.1 Anaerolineales bacterium | reverse complement strand
TTCCCCGCCAGTAGGTGGGATCTTTGCTTTGCCCCGACGAGTTTTAGGGAAATAGCGTAATCGCATGTCATGTCCATACCCGAAGTTCATCAACATTCGGGTACGGATCGCGGTACGGGCATTGGCCCGGCGGCCTGGATACGGATACCTCGAAAAGGAGACAACCCTGAACGGTGAACCTTGAACCTGTGAACGCTTACCTATTATCTTAACCAAGCTGTATCCAAAGCAAGTATACACATTAGGGGTGCTTAGACAAGGGCGTTTTAAATTTGCGACATACAATTGGAAAAAATACCAGGGTGTGATAAAGAGAATCTTAAAGGGAAGGAAAAGACCCATTGTGCGGCACCGGATATACATATGCTCGGGTCCCTTTCATTGGAGGATGCTCAAATGACCAAAAAACCAGCGTATGAAGAATTAGAAAAAAAGGTCAAGGAATTACAAGATGAGGTCATTGAACTCAAATGGGCGGCCAAGGCGCTTCATGAGTCACATGATTATATGGAAAACCTGTTCAATTATGCCAATGCTCCTATAATTGTCTGGGACCCAAAGGGTAGGATTACCCGGTTCAACCATGCCTTTGAGAACATGACAGGAATTACAGCCGACGAGGTCATCGGTCAGAAACTGGACGTACTTTTCCCGGAAGCAAGCCGGGATGAATCGATAGGCAAGATCGCTCGTACCCTGGAGGGTGAATACTGGGAATCGGTTGAAATCCCGATTCTTCACAAAGGTGGAGACATCCGGGTAGCACTCTGGAACTCAGCTAACATTTATTCCGGGGAGGGTAAGACCCTTTCTGCCACCATTGCCCAGGGGGTGGATATAACCGAGCGCAAGCGGGCAGAGGAGGCCCTGGGGGAGAGCGAGGAGCGGTACCGCCTGCTTGCTGAGAATTTGCCTGATATTATCTGGATAATGGATATGAATCTGCAATTTACCTATATTAGCCCTTCCATTAAAAAAATGACAGATCATAGTGTTGAGGAAGTGATGGGCTTGGCACTGATGGACGGATTTAGTCCAGGTTCTATTGAGACTGCCAGGAATGTCTTTGCAGAAGAACTGGCCATGGAAAAAACAGGGAAAGCAGACCCGTTCAGGACAAGGACACTTGAATTGGAGGGCTTCCGAAAAGACGGCTCCAAGATCTGGACTGAGGCTAAAATGACTTTTCTTCGTGACCAAACAGGTCAAGCTACCGAAATATTTGGCGTATCACGCGACATCAGCAGGCGCAAACGAACAGAGGAAGCACTGCGTGAAAGCGAAAAGCTATATCGCAGCACCCTGGAGGTCGCCCCCGATTCCATCACGATAACCCGTATGAGGGATGGTCGCTATCTGCAAGTGAATGAAGCTTTCTGCCAGATGAGTGGCTACTCGCGGGAAGAGGCACTGGGCAGGAACCCATTTGATTTGAACCTATTTACCAACCCTGAGGATCGAGAGCGTTTTATCAAAATCCTAAAAGAGAAAAGGGAGGTAAACGGGTTTGAAGTCCAGTATCGAAAAAAAGATGGGACTACCGTAGATACTCTTCTTTCAGTCAGACCTTTGGAGTACGGGAAAGAGGAGTGTTTGGTCGCAGTGGCAACTGACGTTACCAAGCTCAAGCGGGCGCAGGATGCGCTTCGTGAATCAGAAGAAAAGTATCGCCTTTTGGTGGAAAATGCCAGCGATGCAATTTTTATTATCCAAGATCAGCAAGTAAAATTTCCAAATCCGAAGGCCATTGAAATGGGGCGAAATTTGGCCGTTGACTTAGAACAAGTTCCTTTTCTGAATTATATTCATCCTGAAGATCGGCAGATGGTTATTGAAAGGCACAGCAAAAGATTAAAGGGAGAGAAAGTGCCCGACACCTATTCTTTCAGACTAATGAACAGCGATGGTGAAGAATTATGGGCAGAACTCAATGCCGTTCTTATAAACTGGGAGGGTAAGCCGGCCACGCTCAATTTTCTCAGGGACATAACGCTACAACAGCAACTGGAGGCACAAATCCAGCAGATTCGGCGGTTGGAAGCCCTGGGTACCCTTGCCGGGGGTATTGCCCATGACTTCAATAATCTTTTGATGGGTATTCAGGGGCGTACGTCCCTGATGATGATGAATACTGATTTTCCCCGGGTGCATTATGAGGATCTGAAAGGAATTGAGGATATCGTTAAGAGCGGGGTAGATCTGACAAAACAGTTGTTAGGCTTTGGAAGAAAGGGAAAATATGAGGCCAAACCGACTGATCTGAGCAAATTAGTTCACACAAGTTCTCAAATGTTTGGCAGGACAAAAAAAGAGATCAAAATACACGCCAAATATCAGAAAGACATTTGGGCGGCAGAGGTAGACAGGGGCCAGATTGAGCAGGTACTGTTAAACCTTTATGTCAACGCCTGGCAGGCTATGCCTGGCGGTGGAGAATTATATCTGCAGACGGAAAACGTGACGCTTGATGAGAGCTATACAAATCCTTATGAAGTAAAGCCGGGCAGATATGTGAAGATTTCAGTGGCTGATACCGGAGTTGGCATGGATGAGGCAACCAAGGAAAGAATATTTGAGCCTTTTTTTACCACCAAAGAGATGGGCAGGGGAATGGGTCTTGGTCTTGCCTCTGCTTATGGTATCATTAAAAACCATGAAGGCATCCTCAACGTAAACAGCGAAAGGGGTGAAGGAACGACCTTTAACATATACCTTCCTGCTTGTGAGAAAAAAATCATTGACGAAAAGAAACCACTTGAAGGGATCATAAGAGGAACTGAGACCGTTCTTTTGGTGGATGATGAGGATATAATTGTAGATATTGGGAAGAAGAACCTGGAAAGGTTAGGCTACAAAGTCATAACCGCGCGGAATGGTAAAGAGGCCGTAGAGCTCTATAAGAAAAACCAAGGCAATATCGATATCGTCGTCCTTGACATGATTATGCCGGAAATGGGGGGTGGGGAAACCTATGACAAACTGATGGAGATTAATCCAGACGTCAAGGTCATTCTTTCAAGCGGATATAGTATAGAGGGCCAGGCAAGTGAGATATTGAAGCGTGGTTGTGATGGCTTTATTCAGAAGCCATTTCGCATGAAACAGTTATCCAGTAAGATAAATGAGGTTTTGGAGAAGGAATAGGCGATGTTCAAACAGGTGGTATTGGGCATTTGTTATAAAATATTGGTATTATTGTCTTTCGCGTTATATTTATAATTATTTTGCTGATAGAGGATTGATTATTTTGTGGTTTTTCGCCCAAAACACTTGCAAAATAAAAAACGATATGCTATGCACGCGTGACGTGATTGGAAACGGTGAAACTTTGAAATGAAGAAAATAAACGATCAGATGAATGCCTTTTTCGGCAATGATACTGAATTTGAGGGGAAACTCTCCTTTTCCGGTGCAGTCCGCATTGACGGCTCCTTTAAGGGGGAGATTTCAACCAAAGGAACCCTGATTGTGGGTGAGACAGCAAATATCGAGGCGGAGATTCATGCCTCCCACATCATTATCAGCGGAGAGGTGCGCGGCAGTATTGTTGCCGAAAATAAAATAGAAGCACACGCTCCGGGTAAGATTATTGGGAATATCCAGGCCCCGACTATCACCATAGATGAGGGGGTTGTTT
Source organism: Anaerolineales bacterium (assembly GCA_048636195.1). GTDB lineage: Bacteria > Desulfobacterota > DSM-4660 > Desulfatiglandales > Desulfatiglandaceae > 4484-190-2. Next base: position 6,413 of record JAIVXD010000052.1, on the reverse strand, counting down.
TTGAGGGAAACTGCCGGATGCAAAAGCAGGGTGAAGAGTCCGAAAAAGACAAAAAAGTGACCGTATTGACACAATCAGCAGGGCCAAAGGAATAGACCCTAACCCGGATAAACCGGAAAAGTGCCTAAAGTGGGCTAAAGTGAACTAAAGTGCCTATTTATCCCGCTTGCAGCGGGGAAGTTATGGTAACCACCGAGGGATGTATGTTTTTCCCGCCGTTGGTGGAATCAGATGGCGCAACGAAAAAGCCGGAGGGATAGACGCGGCATGTTAAAAGTCGATTTTTCATTAATTGTTCAGATAGTCAATTTTTTATTGCTTCTCCTTCTCATGAATATCTTTCTTTATAAACCGATCCGCAAGATATTGGCTCGCAGAAAAGAGGAAATCAATTCCTTTGAAGGGACCATAGAAGGCTATCAAAATCGGTCTGATCAAGACGAAAAAGGCATTGAAGAAGGAATGATTCTGGCCAGAAAGGAAGGGCACAAGGAAAAAGAGAACTTTAAAGGCCAGGGCTTAGAAGCGGAGAAAGGGATATTGCAGAAGGCCAGTTCTTCAGCAGAAGAAAAAATAGGCAATGCCAAACAAGAAATTGAGAATAAGATAGTTGATGTGCGAAAGGCACTGGAAGACCAGGTTGCTTCTTTTTCCGGGGAATTGGCTGAAAAGATACTGGGAAGGAGCATCCAATGATCCTGTTTAAAGGTAAGAAAGGTAAATTTGTATTAATAGCTGGTCTCACCCTGATAAGTATATTTATTCTTTGCGGTTTAGGTTTTGCTTCTGAAGGTGGAGGTCATGGCGGTACGGATGAGAGCCAGAGGCTTTGGGACCTTGGGGCGCGTTTTCTCAATTTTACCCTTTTGGTCATTATTCTTTTCGTGGTGATAAGAAAGTCCGGCATTAAAGACTTTTTTTCTGCGCGCAGGGAGGAAATCAGTAAGAAGTTTGAGGACCTAAAAGAGGAAAGGGATGCGGCTGAAGGCCGGTATCGCGAGCTGGAGGAGGAGCTAAAGGCATTCGAAACAAAAAAGAAGGAGATCATCCAGCAGTTTGAGGCAGAAGGTATTGCTGAAAAGGAGAGGATTATCGCTGAAGCCGAGGAAAGGGCAAAACAGATACTGGAACAAGCCGGTTTGACAATACAACGGGAGATCCAGGCCGCAAAGGATCGGTTGACAGCGGAAATGGTGGGGGCTGCCGCTCAGAGGGCTCAGAGAATTATTGAAAAAGAGATAAAAGACAGTGACCAGGACCAGATGGTTAATGAATTCATAGAAAGGGTGGAGAAGCTACATTGATTGGTTCAAAGATTTCCAGGAGATATGCAAAGGCCTTGCTCAGCCTGGGGCAGGATGATGGACATTATGAAGAATATGGGCAGAACCTTAATGAATTTGCCAGCTTCTGCTCTGCTAACAACGAATTTTTCCAGGTTGTTTCCAATCAAATATTTTCAATAGAGGACCGTAAGAAAGTCCTTGAAGTAGTGTTAGAAAAGAGCCTGTTTTCTAATGTTGTAAGAAATTTCTTGAGGCTGTTAATTGATAAGAACAGAATTGCAGCCATTGGTGAAATTACTGATTACTATTCAAGACTTACCGATGAGCTTTCAAACATTACCAGGGCCGACATCATTACGGCCAAACCTTTGAAAACGAAAGCATTAGATAAGCTGAAAAAGGCTCTGACTGGACTTACTTCAAAGGATGTAAGGATAGATGTGAAGCAAGATGATTCCCTCATAGGAGGGCTTATCGTAAAAATTGGAGATTTGGTGTTGGATGGCAGTGTAAAGGCCCAACTGGAAGGGCTAAAAGAATCATTTAAAAGGGGTGAATATAGCTAATGGAGATCAGAGCAGAAGAAATAAGTCAGGTAATCCGGGACCAGATTAAGGATTACGAAAAAAAGGTGGAGGTGAGCGAGACCGGAACGGTCTTATCCGTTGGTGATGGGGTTGCCCGTGTCTATGGTGTGGAAAAGGCCATGGCCATGGAGATGCTGGAGTTTCCGGGGGGAATTTATGGCCTCTGCCTTAATCTGGAAGAGGACAATGTGGGCGTTGCCATCATGGGTGATGATACTAAGATCAAGGAGGGGGATACGGTTAAGCGAACCGGGCGAATTGCAGAGATACCGGTAGGTGATGCAGTACTGGGTCGGGTTATTGACGCTGTGGGTAATCCCCTTGATGGGAAAGGACCGATCGATGCTACCGAATCCCGCCGCGTCGAAATGGTAGCGCCTGGCGTGATTGAACGCCAGCCGGTGCATGAACCCATGTGCACAGGCTGTAAGTCTATCGATGCTATGACTCCTATTGGCCGCGGGCAGCGGGAATTAATCATTGGTGACAGGCAGATCGGGAAGACGGCCCTCTGCGTAGATGCTATTATCAACCAGAAAGATACGGACATCTATTGCATCTATGTGGCGGTGGGACAGAAGAAATCCACTGTTGCCCAGGTCGTGGATACCCTGCAGCGCCACGGAGCCATGGAATATACAACCGTAGTCGCAGCATGCGCCAGTGACCCTGCTACACAGCAGTACATTGCCCCTTATTCCGGTTGTTCCATCGGAGAGTATTATCGGGACAACGGCAAACATGCCCTGATCATATATGATGATCTTTCAAAACAGGCCGTCGCATATAGACAGGTCTCCTTGCTGCTCAGGAGGCCGCCAGGCCGTGAAGCCTTTCCAGGTGATATTTTTTACAATCATTCCAGGCTATTAGAAAGGGCAGCCAAGGTGAATGATGAAAAAGGGGCCGGATCCCTTACCGCGCTGCCTATCATTGAAACCCAGGCCGGGGACGTGTCTGCCTATATCCCCACAAACGTGATTTCCATTACAGATGGCCAGGTCTACCTTGAGCCTAACCTTTTCTTTTCCGGTGTGCGGCCTGCCATCAACGTGGGTCTGTCCGTTTCCAGGGTGGGCGGGGCCGCTCAGACAAAGGCTATGAAAAAGGTGGCCGGAAGCCTCCGTCTTGATATGGCCCAGTTCCGCGAGCTGGAGGCCTTTGCACAATTCGGGAGTGATCTGGATAAGGCTACGCGGCAGCAAATCGATCGGGGACGTAGATTGGTTGAAGTCTTGAAACAGCCTCAGTACCAGCCTATGGCAGCCGAAAAAGAGGTGATGATACTATTTGCGGGAAGTTTTGGCTATCTTGATGAATGGCCTGTGGAAGCTGTATCTAATTATGAGACACAGATGCTTGAGTTTATGGGGAGCAAGCATTCTGATCTTTTGGGTGAGATCAAAGATAAAGGAGACATCAGTGATGAGCTGGAAGAAAAGCTGAAAGCGGCCCTTGATGAATTTAAGTCTGTTTTCCAGCCAGCTACTTAACTAATGCCGAAATTCAAAATAGAGAAGGATAAATGGCAACCTTAAGAGATATCCTGCGAAAAATAGGCGCTGTTAAAAAAACACAGCAGATCACAAAGGCCATGAATATGGTGGCTGCTGCCAGGCTGCGGACTACCCAGGGGAGGATGGAGAATTTCAAGCCCTATGCAGGCAAGTTTGCCGAAGTACTTGGCAATCTTGCCAGCGGGATGGATCCGGGAATCCACCCATTGTTGGTTAAAAAGGAGGAAGTCTCGCGTGTTGAACTTCTCCATTTTACTGCCGATAGGGGTCTGTGTGGGAGTTTTAACGTAAATACTGTTAATGCGGCCCAGAAATGGATCAAAGGACAACAGGACAATGGAAAAGACTGCAGTTTGACCCTGGTTGGAAAAAAAGGAAGAGATTTTTTTAGAAAACAGGGCGCCAATATTACAGAAAGCCATATTCAGATCTATGGGATGATTGATATTTCGTTTATTAACCAGATGACCAGGGGTTTTATCACAAGGTATCTGAGCGATGAGATTGATGAAGTCAACATGATCTATACACGTTTCATCAGTATGGCAAAACAGGAACCCACCCTGGTCAAGCTGATTCCCATTGAACCCCCTCAAAAAGGGGCGGAAACTGAAGAAAAGGCCGCAGAATATCTGTGTGAGCCCAGTGCGGAGAAACTTCTTATAGAGCTTTTGCCAAAACACATAAGTGTACAGATATATAATGCCTTTCTCCAGAACGAGGTCAGTGAACATGCTGCGAGGATGTCTGCCATGGATAATGCGACCAAGAATTGCAGCGACATAGTGGAGAATCTCACCCTGGTCTATAACAAGGCACGGCAGGCGGCCATTACCGCGGAATTGATGGATATTGTCGGTGGCGCCGAGGCGATCACAAAGGCATAAATATTTAAAGGAGGTCTTGATTAGATTATGGATGAGGGCAGATTAATTCAGGTTACGGGTCCTGTTGTGGACGTTGAATTTCAGAAAGGGGCGCTTCCGGAGATTTTGACCGCGCTGTATATCACCAATCCTGCCATTGATGATTCAGAAGATAACCTTGTCGTGGAAGTGGCCCTGCACTTGGGCGACAAGGTTGTGCGTTGCATTGCCATGGACATCACAGACGGCCTTGTGAGGGGAATGCCGGTCAAGAATACCGGGAAACCGATCCTCATGCCTGCAGGAGATCCCACATTGGGCCGCGTACTTAATGTGGTGGGCAGGCCGGTTGACGGTCTTGGTCCTGTAGATGCCAAGGAGTTTTTGCCCATCCATCGCCATGCTCCTACATTTGTCGAGCAGGACACATCTGTAAAGGTCCTTGAGACCGGGATTAAGGTGATTGACCTCCTGGTGCCATTTCCCCGTGGCGGAAAAATGGGCATGTTTGGCGGCGCGGGTGTGGGCAAGACAGTGGTCATGATGGAGATGATCCATAACATTGCCATGGAACATGGCGGGATTAGCGTTTTTGCAGGCGTTGGTGAAAGAACAAGAGAAGGAAATGACCTTTACCTGGAAATGAAGGAATCGGGTGTCCTTCCAAAAGCAGTATTGATCTACGGTCAGATGACTGAGCCTCCCGGTGCAAGGGCGAGGGTGGCTCTTTCTGCGCTGACTGCGGCCGAGTATTACCGGGATGAAAAAGGCCAGGATGTGCTTCTTTTTATTGATAATATCTTTCGGTTTACCCAGGCCGGCTCAGAGGTCTCCGCTCTTCTGGGACGTATCCCTTCTGCGGTGGGTTATCAGCCTACACTGGGAACTGACCTGGGAGAACTCCAGGAACGGATTACCTCCACCACAAAGGGATCCATTACGTCTGTTCAGTGTGTTTACGTGCCTGCCGATGACCTTACAGACCCGGCTCCTGCTACCACCTTTGCCCATTTGGATGGGACTGTTGTTCTTTCACGAGCACTTACCGAGCTGGGGATCTATCCTGCGGTGGATCCTTTGGATTCCACCTCTCGTATTTTGGACCCCAACTATGTAGGTGAGGATCACTATCATACTTCAAGACAGGTCCAGCAGCTTCTTCAGAAATATAGGGATCTTCAGGATATCATCGCTATTCTGGGAATGGATGAGCTCTCAGATGAGGATAAACTGACCGTAGCAAGGGCAAGAAGAATCCAGAGGTTCCTGTCTCAGCCTTTTCACGTTGCCGAGACCTTTACAGGGACAAAAGGAAAGTATGTGACTGTGGAAGAGACCGTTAAAGGGTTCAAGGAGATCATTGAGGGGAAACATGACGACTTGCCTGAGGCCGCCTTTTATATGGTCGGAGGTATAGAAGAGGCCCATGAGAAGGCCGAAAGAATAACTGCTGCCAGTAATTAAGAGGTAATTTGATGGGAAGACTGTTTCTGGAAATTGTTACGCCTGAAAAGATTGTGGTGAGCCAGGAAGTGGATTCGGTCGTTGCGCCTGGCACTGAAGGAGAGTTTGGTGTATTGCAGGGGCATATCCATTTTCTAACGGGCATTGTTCCAGGGGAACTCCGGTACAACACCGGTGCTGGAAAGGAATCCATGGCAGTGACAACAGGCTTTGCAGAGGTGTCCAACGATAAAGTCTCTATCCTCGTGGATGCAGCTGAGAAGGCCGGTGAAATTGACGCGGAACGGGCCCGCCAGGCAATGGAAAGGGCCAGGGAAAGGCTGGGAAAGAATAGAAGAACCGAGGATATTGATAACTTAAGGGCTGAAGCATCCCTAATAAGGGCTATCGTACGCATCAGGATTATTGAAAAGGCAATATAATCATACAGATTGACAGGAAATATGCTTCATAAGGCAAGCCGCTTAAAATCGCTTGCCTTTTTTATTGACCTTTACAGAAATTGTGGATAATATTATACATTAATTTAAATAAACTGGGATGGGAGTATTATGGATATAAGCGAAGAGGTCGATCAATTTAAAATTCTTGAGGACAAGATAGATAAACTTATTGATTATATAACGGCATTGAAAAAAGAAAAAGAAGCTCTTGCTGAAAAAAACCAGACTCAAGAAGAGAGATTAGCAGACT
>JAIVXD010000051.1:0-10206 GCA_048636195.1 Anaerolineales bacterium | reverse complement strand
CCTCCAAATCAGGCCGAAACTTCGGAGAGTCAAAAGTACCGGTTATCAATACCGGGACCGTCAGTCCGGCTCGCTCCATGCTGCCGCCCTGTCCCTTAAGGGTACCCACAAATTTTGGTTCCACCCGAAAGTCCAATTTCTCTTTGACCAGTTTCGCCTTTCCTGCAACCTTCACCCGCAGGAACGGAGATATAAGGGTTGTATTGGATGTCTTCACAACGCCCTTGGTAATAGTAAAAGGGGCGCTTAGTTCTGAAAAGTCAGTCCGTGGCCTCTTTTCTGCCTTTTCAGCCATACCAAAAGCGGCTTTTGCATTACGCGCCATCCCCGCAAGGTCGATCCCCACGATGGCCCCATCTGCAAAAATAAATTGGCCTTTGCCGTTGAGGCTCCGCTTGATCCTGTCAGCATCATCTCCAACCATGGTGATCGCCACATCGGACTGGAGAGTGCCCTCGATAATATCCTTATTGAGTAAGTCCTTTAAAAGAGGGCCAGCCTGGATCGCCTTTGTATTGAGTTTCATACTGCTCTTTGGAGTATCCTTGCGCACATCGAAGGAACCATTGGCCAATAAATCACCCTCGTAAAGTTTGACCTTCAAGGGGTCCAGATTAAACAGCCCATTTTTCCCGGTGACCTTCAGATAAAGGTCCTGCATCCTTACACCATGCGCCTTGAGCTTCCCCACCCGGATAGTACCATCCAGCACCGGCTTTCGAAGCGGGCTGTAATCGGTCTTCTTCTTGGGCCCGGGAGCCTTGGCTGCCTTTTCCTTTTCAGTTGGCGCTTTCTCGGATTTTGGCGGCAAATACCGATCCACATCTATTTGATCCAAATCAAGATCAAATGCCACATCAGGTTTGGAAAACTCCCTGGCCTTAACTGAAAACTTCAGCTTTGATTCATCCAAGCTAAGGGCCCCATCAGTAATTGATACGCTCTTGGGGTTCCCTTTCACCCGAGCCTTTAAAGCCACATGGTTGAATACTTCAGGGTCTGAAGTCTCCATTGGAAAAGGCTGGTTCAAGGCCTCCATCAGCTTTCGGAGCGAAAAGGGAGCAAGCTCAAGGGAGAGGTCAAATTGGGGGCTGGCAGCAAGGTTGATAAGTTTACCCTTAAGCTTCATATCTATTTGCTTCAGAGCTTTCAGGGAAATATCTACAGGGATGGTTCCTTTGCCAGGCTCCTTGCCCACAGGCCCCAGGGTTCCATCCAACGAAATGGGCTTGCCATCCATCAAGGCTGAAAAGATAAGCCCAATGGGACGATCTAAAGAGACATCCTCAAGTTGCAATGTCACATCTGATATCTCTTTTCTCTCCCCTTTGACATGGTCTATCCAGAGCACATGACCATCTGTAATCTTAAACTCATGCACCGCAAGTGCCTTGATGGGAAGCGCTCCCATTGGTTCTCCCTCAGCAGGTTTGTCCTCTTTTTCTGGTGCCTCGCCAGAAACCTCCTCTGAAGGTTTTCCGATACCCTCCCAGTTACCACGACCATCTTTTCCCAGCTCAAGAACAATCCGTGGGCCTTCCACTATGAATCGTTTTACCTGAATATCCTTTGAAATAAGCGGCAGCAGTTTTACCCGCACCTCAAAGGATTTTACGCTTACGAAATCCTTTTCCTGAAAACCAGGGGGATTCCCAAGGTGCAGGTCAGAAAGATACAGGCCCGCCCAGGGAAAAAGTGATAGGCTCAGTTTCCCTCCCAGGGTGAAAGGGCGCCCTGTGAGATCAGATACCTGCTTTTCAATCTGGGGCTTGTACTTCTCAACATCCACAAATAAAGGTATGACCAGAAGGGCAACCACGATTAGTACAACAATCCCTCCCACCACTATAGACAACCATTTGACGGCTTTTCCCATCGTAAACCTCCAGTAGAGTTTTGAAAGTGATTTTAACAGTGAATCGTCATTCCATATTTAAGGAGAAAAAGCACAAGGGCTTTCCTGAGCATTTAATCTGTTTCTCCACCTTATGTTAGGGTCTACTACCAAATACTTCTTTAAGTAGATCAGTCACCCTCGCCGCAGGGTCCTCGCGGATCCTTCGCTCCTCTTGTTCGAGCATGTAAAAGAGACCATCCAGAGCACCGTCGGTTACGTATTGATCAAGGTCGAAACTCATGAAACTGTCTGTAAATGGGATACGGCGCACCTTTTTGTCCAGCTCTTGATAAGAGCGCGTGACGCCCACACTCGACATAGCTGAATGGACGATGGGCTCAAATTTTTCAGCAAGTCGATCCCAAGTTTTGTCTTTGAAGTAAAGGGTGGCTGCGTTTTCTCTTCCGTTCAGGATCTTACGGGCATCAGTGAAGGACATCTGTTTTATGGTATCTATGAACAGGGCTTTTGCCTCAGGGGCGGCCTGCTCGGCTGCACGGTTAATACTCAGTTCGAATGCATCTACCTTTGACCCGAATCCAACTGTTCGGAGGACCTTTTCCACTTTCTTAACTACACCTGGAAGCGGAATCTTGACTTTGGGATTCTTGTAGTACCCATCCAACTTGGAGACGAGCCCGACAGCGTTATCCGTACCAATCTTGAGAGCCTCCTTAAGCCCCTCAATGATTTCGGTCTCGGAGAGCTCTCCACCTATACCCATTGCTTTTTTGACTCTATTGAAAATGTCTTGGAACTGTGCGAGAGCCGGGGGTGCCTGAATTATGAACAGAGCAAGCAGGAGCCCACTGAGAAGGGTTCTAAAGAGTTTCATCGTTGTCCTTCTCTCTTAGGCAGCCTCTGACAGCATGTGCACGACGTGCTGTGGGAAAGGAATTTCGATCCCGTTTTCATCGAAGGCTTCTTTGATCTTACGTGTAAGATCAAATTTTACACCCCAATAGTCCGACCTTTTCACCCAGGGACGTACTACGAAATTGACACTTGAATCAGCCAGCTCTGAAACAGCGATATTGGTAGGTGGGTCGGAGAGTATACGGGTATCTTCCTTTACAAGACTCATCAGCACATCATAGGCCTTTTGAATGTCGGAGGTATACCCAATACCGATCACAAAATCTATCCTTCTGGTATCAAAACCAGAAAAGTTTTTTATGGTGTCCCCGAAGAGTTTACCGTTTGGTACCATAATTTTTATATTATCCGGTGTAGCCAGTACAGTGGTAAAGAGCTGAATATCTTTAACCGTACCACCCACTCCTGCCCCATCGATGTAATCTCCCACTTTAAAGGGGCGGAGCACAAGGATAAGGACGCCCGCAGCAAAGTTGGCCAAAGACCCCTGCAGGGCAAAACCGATGGCAAAAGCCGCCGCACCAAGGATCGCCACAAAGGATGCGGTCTGGATGCCAAATTTTGCCAAAGCGGCGAGCACCGCAAAGATTAAAATCAGGAAATATATCATACTCCCAACGAACGAGACTACCGCAGGATCTGTTTTGGTTTTCTCCAGCACCTTTTTCACAGTCTTTCGTCCAATACCGGCAGCAATACGTCCGAGAATCAGAATTATAATTGCACCGATGACCTTTATCCCGTATGTGGTTACAAAAACTGTCAATTGATCCGCAACATTATCCATTTTCTCCTTCCTTTACCTTTTTATAGTTTAAGTGTTAAAGTTTCGCAACTCAGGTTCAAAGTTCAAAGGTTCATGGTTCAAGGTTAACTAATTAAAGCTGCACGGTTTTGAGATATCGAGGGTTGGCATATTGCGCGTAACTGCTACCGTTCATAGGTTCATCAACTATGTCAAGCAATATGAAAAATGCGACCCCGCCGCTCGAAGATGCCGCTTGCAGTGCGGTGAGGCGAAATCCCGCTTTCAGCGGGAAACTGTGAACCTGACAACCTGACATAGTTACAAAATTTCCTATATAATAATTCACTCAATTCATATGTCAATGAAGTTGAAGACAATAGTTGTAATTAGGGACAAAAAAGCAGGAGAGCAACTCAGAGTTCAGCCCTGATTTGATTTATAAACAAAATGCGGTATGCGATTATCACAAATCCTGCCTCCGGTAAAATGACAGTCGATCAGAAGCGCGCTGCACTGGCAGAAGTCGCGGAGATTTTGGATGCGGAAATACACGGACTTGATACGATCAAAGCGAGCGATCTTGCTGAATGTGCGCAGTATCTTGCCACCCGTTGCGACGTGCTTGTAACTGCCGGGGGGGACGGGACCCTTTCTGACATCATCAATTCCATTGATACGGCCCGGACACCAATTGCCTATCTCCCTCTGGGCACAGGTAACGCGATGATGCACGCCCTTAAATACAGGGGGAGCCTGGCTGATGTTGCAAGGCGCATCAGAGACGGCGTAGTACGTGAATACGATCTGATTAACTGCGACGAAAAGAGGCGTGCGTTTATGGCATCAATAGGCATCGAAGGCGCGATCATCCGGCTCCGGGACCAATACCTCCTGCAAGGTGCCGTCGGTTTCAAAACTTATCTCAGAGCCGTTTTTAACTCCTATTTCAGAGAATATAAGCGCACAACCGGCAAGATTACTGTAGATGATGTGACATTCGAGGTGAAGAATCTGTTGAGCCTGGTGGTAACCAAGCAGCCGTACTACGGCTTTGGAATGAATGTTGTACCAGGAGCCCGATTAGATGACCGGCAACTTCATATCCTGTGTATCAATTCCGGGCTGTTTCAATCTGTCATTGGAGCGGTAACCTCGTTTACTATTGGCAATTGCATTGGCCAATACCGAACCGGCCGGCAACTGACTGTAAACCTGGAACGGCCGCTTGTATTGCAAATTGACGGGAACGATGCCTGGGAAGCTGACGCATTTACGTTCAAAGTCCTCCCGAATGCCCTGAAGATCAAATGCTGAGTTGTTTTGAAAGATGAACGTCCAACATCGAACATCGAACGTCCAACATCGAATAAAAAAACAAACATCCAATACCGAACTTTGAATGACTATTTCCTTTTCTTTTCAGCCGTTTTGATGCTCGTCACAGATATCGAACTTAGTTCGGTTCACTCATCCCGCTTACAGCGGGAGAAAAATGCAATAGTGGAATGATGGAATATTGGGTTTCTTAAGCAGCCTTTCTTCAAGATGATACGCTTGCTTCGTCATCTTTTTCCTTATTCGATGTTCATCCTTTCCTCGATCAACCTTTCTTCCAGGTCATATGTCTATTTGTTCATCTTTTCATATTCAACGTTGGATGTTGGACGTTCGATGTTCGATGTTCATTTTTTTCAGTCCGTCCTGGGCAAAAACAACTTAGCGCTTATGGCACAGGCGGGGGTCTTCAACCAGACTCGATCGTGGGCGGAAATGAATGGCAGATGATATATTCACATGGTTGCCACGTCATATGGAAAAAATACCAGACTCGATCACCGGTGGATCTTCCACGTCTATGGTATGGACGATATCCTTACACATCCGTTTTTTCATCTCGCCGATTACCTCTCTCCGTTTGTTCAAGCTTTTTGCAAAAGACAGGGCCTCACTCATCAAGTCATCCATATGACAGGTCTTCATGACTATGTGATGCGCTTCGCACTCCTCGGCTGTGGCCCGTTTTCCGGTATACTGCATTTCCTCAAACTTGTACATGGGGATGGCTTTTTCGATGATGGCAATCATGCCGGGAAGAAACGGAATGCCAAGGTCTACCTCCGGGAAGGAAAAAAAGCCTCGGTCAGAACGCATAAAGCGAAAGTCAAAGGCACAGCTCATGATGGCTCCGCCAGCAAACACATGGCCTGATATTGCGGCGATGGTGGGCATTGGGTAAATGAGGATCCGCTTGAAAAGTCTCATCATCGTATATAAAAATGTCTTTGTGGTCTCCGTATCATTTTTCTGAATAAAAGGCGCCAGCCAATCCAGGTCAATCCCGTTGCAGAAGATTTTTTCATGGGATGAGGTAACAACCAGTGCATTGGCATCTGTATCATTTTCCACCTCATCTAAGACCGTGAGAAAGCACTCCAAAAATGCAAGATTGAACCGGTTTTCACCATCGTTCATGGTGATAATGGCTACATTCTCATCCAGCGTGTATTCTATAATTGCCACCCTCTATTACTCCTTCGGCCTTGATTTTTTCATAGTATATTTCCCGGTTGAGGGACCAAGTGAATGTAATGCCCTGTAGGTACCTGAACCCTGGAGCTTGAATATGATTCAATCGCTTACCAGAAATCTGTTGTAGGGGCAACCTGCTGGGAATACACTATCTGTGCTTTTTCAACTGCCCTCCATTTCATCTGGAGGAAGTTTTATACGCTTGAACACCAGGTCATTCATGCGTTGGGGGGTAACCACCCGCTGGGAGAGCAGTTCTTTGACACCGGTTTTGAATTCCTCTTCATCGTGGAACGGGTGGGTGCCCTCCACAACTTTGAGGTCAGGATATTCCTTGTGGATTGTTTCAAGAAATGCATCTTTGAAGGGACATAGTTGAATGAGGCAGGAACTCAGATGGATTGAGTCAATGCCGTAATCCACTAATGCCTGTACCTTTTGCCATATACGGTCTGCTCCCACGGCCGTGGGGCAACCGCCGCAATGGATAATGCCTACCAAATCCAGAGGCTCTTCCTCAGGATAGTCCTTGAATGAACCCTGTCTGCCGCGTAAATTACCCAGACAACCTATCATGACACAGTTCATCTCATTTGTAACGCTTTCGCATGCCAGTATTCCTATCTTGGGCATATTATTTCTCCTTATGTCAACCAGCGTTTCCTTCGTTTATAAAACTTCACATCCCGGTAGCTCCGCTTTGTGCCCATTTCGGTCAATCCCAGATAGAACATCTTAATATCTTCGTTCTCCCTGAGTTTGTCCACAGTATCGTCCAGAACGATTTTACCGTTTTCCATGACATAGCCGTGCTCAGCAATGGAAAGGGCCAGATGTGCATTCTGTTCCACTAACAGGATGGTAATTTTCTGTTCTTGGTTTAGCTGCCTCAGGATGTTAAAGATTTCGGCCACTAATATTGGGCTGAGTCCAAGGGAGGGCTCATCCAGCATCATTAATCGGGTGCGCGCCATGAGCGCCCGGCCGATAACAAGCATCTGCTGCTCCCCGCCGGACAGGTATCCGGCCAGGTTGTTTTGCCGCGCCTTTAGATATGGGAAATAATGCAACACTGTATCGTAACGTTCTTTGATTTCTCTTCTGCTTTTTCTGGTTCGAGTTGCAGCGATCAGGTTTTCATGAACAGTCAGGTTTTCAAAAACGCACCGCCCCTCCATAACCTGGAAAATGCCTAACCGGACAATATCCTCCGCATCTTTACCATTAATGCGCTGGCCCAAAAACTCGATAGTGCCGCCCGTCACTTCTCCTTCTTCCTCTTTTAAAAGACCCGAGATGGCCTTTAGTGTAGTGGTCTTCCCGGCCCCATTTGCACCAAGGAGTGCAACGATCTGGCCCTCGTTAACCTCAAGGGATAGGCCCTTCAGAACGAGGATAACATCGTCATAAATTACTTCAATATTGTTTACATTGAGCATACAAGCGCCTTAGAATTGACTATTTTCGATTGAATATTTATCCGCCGTCAGTCTGGCGGATTGATGATTTAAGGAATACTTCCAAATTTGATAACATTGCAAAAAGTTGTCTAATGAAAATAGCGCTGTGTAGTGACGTACTGTAGTAAATCTATCACTTTAGATTACTTTTTAATTTTTTCCTGTAACACAAAACGCTGCACCTTTCCCCCGGCTGTTTTAGGTATTTGGTTAACAAACTCTATCCAGCGGGGGTACTTGTAAGCCGCGATCTTTTCCTTCACAAGTGTTTTAATTTCATCTTTAAGTTTCTCTGACGGGGAATGGCCGGACCCCAATACAATAAAGGCATAGGGCTTTATGAGCTCGTCCTTATCCTTGTAACCGACCACTGCGCTTTCAGCTACTGCCGGATGCTGGTTAATCGTATTTTCAACCTCCTGAGGTGCCAGCCATCTTCCTCCCACGCGAAGCATATCATCACTTCTGCCGCGGAAGTAATAGAATCCGTCCTCATCCACAACATATCGATCCCCGGTGACAAACCACTCGCCCTGCATATTGAGTTTTGTCTCTTCCCTCTGGTTCCAATAGGCAGAAGCGATAGAGCCCCCGCTTACCAGAAGATTGCCGATCTGGCCTGGTGCCACCGGGTTTCCATCATCATCCAATAATCTGGTGGCATAACCGGGGACCACTTTCCCGGTGCTGCCCGGCCTGACTTCTTCAAATAGATTTGAAAGGAAGATGTGGCAGATTTCAGTTGATCCGGTACCGTCCAGAACTTCCACGCCAAACTCTTCCTTGAAACGTTCATATATTTCCGGGGACAGGATCTCGGCAGATGAGATACATGCCCTGAGGCTGGAAATTTCCGGCAGGGCTTTCCCTTCCTTGCGGCAACCTATTTTGTAATCAGCAAGGGCGCCTAAGAGAGTGGGGACGGTAAAGAAAAGAGTGGGGCGAAACTTGACAAGGTCATCATAAACAAGTTCAGGAGTAGGTCGATGACTGGTAAGGATGGTTGTAGCCCCGACAGCAAAGGGGAAGTAGGCGCCATTTCCAAGGCCATAGGCAAAGAAGAGAAAAGAGGCGAGTGCCCTGTCTTCTTCGGTCATGCCTAACATACCCCTGGCATAGGCCTCGGAGCAATAGACCATGTGACTGTGGTGATGAATGGCCCCCATCAGCATTTCAGGGTTTCTCCCACTGTAAAGCCAGAAGGCCACGTCGTCGGGTGTCGTCTTTGCTGTCTCAAATTCTGTGTCAGCCATACCCATAAGTTGATCAAAGGAAAGATGGCCGTGATCCTGCCCTCCAATTACCACAATTTTTATTGGAAAAAGGATCTGATCAAGAATCTTTTCAATCTCAGGCAGAAAGACTGAATCCACTATGAGCACCCGGGCGCGGCTGTCATTGATTACATGGAGAAAGTCCTGGGACTTCATCAGGATATTGGTCGGTATGGGTATTGCCCCCAATTTGATGGCCCCGTAAAAGCAGAAAATCATTTCAGGTGAGTCCCGGAGTAGAAGCATTACACGATTTTCCATTCTGACGTCCAGGCCTGCCAGCATATTAGCCGCCTGGTTGACCTTTTCAAGAAGCTGGCTGTAGGTATAGGTCCGGTCCTCGCTAAGGATGGCTTCCTTATCCCCGCGGCCTTCCTCAACGTTGCGGTCAATAAAATACTGTGCCGCATTGAACCGTCTGGGCAGATTCAATTCAAACATGCTTTCCCTTTCGATTGACGATTGACGATTTTCTGCCATTCTCTCAATCGCCAATCGTCAATATTCAATAGTCAATCGTCCTATTTCCCAAAGTACTCCATATCCCTGGGTAATTCTACCCAGCCACTTACATCCACCATCTTACCACCCTTGATCTCATAGATCTTGGCTGACATGCTGGCCCTGTGATCGGTCGAGGTAAAGGTGAGAGGAGGCGCAAGGCCGCCAGTATCAAAGCCCTTAAACTTCTCAAAGGCATTGCGAATTCCGGCCGGGGTCAGGTCTCCCGCCTTGTCCGCCGTTTTCAGGGCCTCTGTTACGCTGAGTATATTCACCCAGCCCTCAACGTACACGTTGGTTCCCGTCTCACCCGGGTGCCATTTCTCGTGGCTCTCTACGACCTTTTTCATGCCCGGCACAGGCGCTCCATAAGGGGCAATAGGATGCACTCCATAGGTGCCTTCTGCCGCGCCGCCGCTCAGGGTGATCAATGTTTCCTCAAAATTCCTGATGTTAGAGATAAACTTGGTCTTGATTCCAAGGGCCTTGGCGTTTTTAAGGATAACGGCCCCGTTCATGGCAGTGGAGGTAATATAGGCAAAATCAGGATTATATCGCGTCATGTTTGTCAACTGGACAGTGGCATCTTTGGTAGGCCAGTTGATGACCTGATCCGGTCCCACGTCAACGCCGATCTTCTTTGCATAGTCCTTGGTAGTAGCAAGGATACACCGACCATATTTATTGTCAGGATACAAATAGCAGATCTTCGGATTGCGAGAATTATCCTTCCAGTTGTCCCTGATCCACTTGAGGGCAATACGCCCCATGGCATTGTAGGAAGGAGAAACATAGTAACTGAATGGAAACTTTGCAGGATCCTGAACTACGGCGATGAAAGAGGCAGCAATTGTGGCCACCCCATCGGCAACGATCTTTTTCGCCAATGTCATTGTGGTGCCGGTAGACTGAATATAGAGG
>JAIVXD010000050.1:0-10221 GCA_048636195.1 Anaerolineales bacterium | reverse complement strand
CCAAAAATAGTTTTTTCTCCTGTTAGACGTGTATCCTGGGAACCAGAAAGGAAAATCGTAATAATGTAATTTTAGTTCCCCCCGTGTTAAATGTCAAGGTTTTTGCTTTCACCAACCTATATTTATAAATGAGAATTACTCCAAATACCGCTTGACTATTGTAGACGCCTATAATATATACCAATATCACTGAGAATGGTAAGCGGGCATAGCTCAGTTGGTAGAGTACAAGCTTCCCAAGCTTGGTGTCGCGGGTTCGACTCCCGTTGCCCGCTCCAGTTGTCTCAAAGTTTGTGTGTGGCTTGATACCCTTTTTGAGGTTGTTAACCTTACCTTGCGAATGGTTAACTTACTTCGGATTGCGGACTTGGCGTTGAATTTTTCATATCCCTGTTAAGGATTTTATGTAAAAAGACGCTTAAAATTCCAGTCTGCAGTCCGAAAGCGGGCCTCACAGCTCGCTTTTTTATTGTTTATGGGAATTTTTTTTGTCATTGCGGTCTATGAAACATAGAGTCTGAAAATGCCACATCCCGTTGATTTGGTTTCAAATGATATAAATCGTCTCATTGAGCCGGTACTTGATGAAATGGGCTTTGAGCTGGTGGATACTGAATATCTTTCTGATCAGGGCAAATGGGTCCTCAGGATTTATGCCGATGGAGAGGGAGGTATTACGGTGGGTGACTGTGCGAGGATTAGTAAAGAAATCAGTGCCCTGATTGAAGCGAAAGATGTTTTGCAGCATGAATATGTTTTGGAGGTTTCCTCTCCTGGGCTCAACAGACCGCTCAAGAAGGAGAGGGACTTTCAGCGGGCGGTTGGAAAGAAGATAAAAGTTAAAATGCTTAATCCAGTGAAGGACCGGAAGAATTTCACGGGGTATTTAAAGGCATATAAAAATGGAATATTGTATATTGAGATGACGAATGAGCTGGTTCCCCTGCCTTGGCAGGATGTGAAAAAAGCCAACCTCGTTTATGAGTTCGAAAATTGAAAAGACTTAACTTTTGGTGGAGAGAGCGACATGGTTTCAGATTTAACCAGAATGATTGACCAGGTAAGCCGTGAGAAGTCTGTCGAGCAAGATGTGCTGATTAAAGCGCTTGAGGAAGCAGTAAAGGCAGCGGCTCGAAAAAAATATGGCCCGGACTACGATCTGGAAGTAACTTTCAATGAGGAATTGGGGGAGATCGAAGTTTTTGAATTTAAAGAAGTGGTTGAAAATGTAACTAACGAGCATGTTCAGATAGGCCTCGAGGAAGCGCACAAGATGGATCCCGATTCTGAATTTGGAGACAGCCTCGGTATAAAGATGGATACGGACACGTTTGGCAGAATAGCCGCCCAATCAGCCAAACAGGTTATAATGCAGCGATTGAAGGAGGCAGAAAGAGACATTGTCTACGATGATTTCAAAGATAGACAGGGAGAGATCATTAATGGAATTGTACAGCGATTTGACAGAGGCTCCATCATTGTAAATCTTGGCCGGACAGAGGCAGAGCTGCCGCCAAAAGAACAGGTCCCAAGGGAATCTTACAAACAGGGGGATCGGATCAGGGCATATATCTTAGATGTAAGACAATTCAGTCGCGGACCTCAGATAATCCTTTCCCGGACTCACCCAAATTTTGTATCCGCCCTTTTTGAGAATGAGGTTCCTGAAATTTCTGAGGGCATTGTTCAGATAATGCAGGTTGCGAGAGAGCCCGGAGGCAGGACAAAGATTGCTGTTGCATCAAAGGATGCCGATGTAGATCCGGTTGGTGCATGTGTGGGGATGAAAGGGCGAAGAGTTCAGGCGGTGGTGCAGGAAATGCGGGGCGAAAAAATAGATATTGTCACCTGGCATCCTGATTCGGCCAAATTCATTTGCAATGCACTGGCGCCGGCGGAAATCATAAGGGTAATCGTTGATGAGGACAATCGCTCCATGGAAGTGGTGGTACAGGATGACCAGTTATCTCTCGCCATTGGCAAGAGAGGTCAGAATGTGAGATTAGCTTCCAGATTGACCGGGTGGAGATTGGACGTTAACAGCGAAAGCAATTACAACCAGACCTTAAAAGACGGTTACAAATCGCTTTTAGAGTTGCCGGGAGTGGGGGCTAAAAGAGCCGCTGACCTCTATGAGGAAGGCTTCAGCTCAAGTCGCGATGTGGCTGGTGCTACGGTAGCTGAACTGGCTGTTGTTGACGGGATTAGCGAAAAAGGGGCTGAGAAACTTATTGAGAGTGCCATCCAATACATCCATGAAGAAGCGGCCCGTTTGAATTCGGAAAAAACCACGGAATCTGAAGATACAGTATTGCCGGACAGTGATAAAGCTGTGAGTGAAATGGTATCCGATGGGGAAGGATAAAGGGCATATACCCATAAGAACATGTGTATCATGCCGGGCAAAACGCAATAAAAAGGAATTGATTCGACTGGTATTAGATGCTCAGGGAGTGGTGATCAGGGATGATTCCGGCAAGGGTGAAGGTAGAGGCGCTTATGTCTGTATGAGCAAATCCTGCTGGGAGAGCCTGAGGAGGGGTAGACGTCTTAACAGGGCTTTTAAAAAAGAGGGCCCCATGGTCGTGCATGCGGGCTGCCACTCCAGTAAAAAATTAACTTTGGGGGAGTAAATGGCGAAAGTCAGGGTCTATGAATTGGCCAAAGAACTAAGTATTGACAGCAAAGAGCTGGTAGAAAAGTTGCTCGGCGGCGGCATGAGTATCAAGAACTATATGAGTACCCTGGATGAAGATGCTGTTTTAAAGGCAAAAGAAATTGCCTCTGGCGTTATAACTGAATTTATTGAAGAGAAAAGGATAAAACCGACCGTCATTCGTCGAAGGAGAAAAGTAAAGAAGGTTGAAGCTGAAATCCCGGCAGAAAAAGCAGAGGAGGAAGCGGGCAAAGAGAGGGTCGAGGACCTGAAGCCGGAAGAACTACAGGAAGAAGACAGGTTGAGTGAAGCTGTAGCCGACGAAGGTGTTTTAGAGAAGGAAGGGCTCCCAGCGCAAAAGGCAGAACCGGAGATTCCTGTCGAAGAGGCCAAGGTCAAGCCAAAAAAGACAAAAAAGAAAAAGATCGAGCGACCTGCGAAAATCATAAAACCTGCGGAAGAAGGGCCTTTGAGAGAAGTCCTGGTAAAACGTGCTGAGAAAAGGGAGCCGAGGCCTCCCGCCCCAAGGCCTCCGCCCCAAGGATACCTGTAGAACCCGTTAAGGTAGCCAGGGAAGCGGCGGAAACAGGCAAACCTGAAACGCCCCCTGAGAAAGGAAAGAAAAAGAAGAGGGCACAAAAGAAAGAGGTTGAGGTAAGAGATACATTCCGTCGGCGGAAGAGAGAGGTATATGAAAAGGCTGACCTGTATGCAGGGCGTGGCCCCAGGCGTAAGGGCAAGATGGGCGGCAGAAGGGGCAAAGAAGTTGTCAAAACAGGTAAACAGACCGAGATTACTGTTCCAAAGGCTATAAAAAGAAGGATCAAGGTTCAAGAAACCGTTACAATTGCCGAGTTGGGCAAGGCAATGGGAACAAAAGCAGTTGAGTTAATCAAACGATTGATGACCATGGGCGTTACCTCCAATATCAATCAGCCCATAGATTTTGAATCCGCATCTGTTGTGGCGGATGAATTTGGCTATGAACTGGAATTGGATACTTTTGAGGAGGAGCACCTGTTTGCCGAAACCGAAGACCGAGCTGAAGATCTGGTACCAAGGCCACCGGTAATCACCATTATGGGGCACGTTGACCATGGAAAGACCTCTCTGCTCGACTATATAAGAAAATCCAATATCATAAGTAGAGAATCGGGTGGAATAACACAGCATATCGGAGCATATTACGTCAAAACTGAGAGTGGAGACATCGTTTTCCTTGATACTCCCGGCCATGAAGCTTTCACGGCCATGCGGGCAAGAGGTGCCAGGGTAACGGATCTCATCGTGCTTGTTGTGGCTGCGGACGATGGTGTTATGCCGCAGACGAAAGAGGCAATTAATCACGCCCGTGCGGCCGAGATCCCTATTGTTGTAGCCGTTAACAAGATTGACAAACCGGAAGCCAACCCGGAAAAGGTACAAAGAGAATTGGCCGAGTTGGATCTTTCCCCCGAAGAATGGGGTGGCGACACCATTTTTGGGAATATTTCTGCCAAAACAGGGGAAGGGGTTGATGAGTTTCTGAGCCTGCTCTCGCTTCAGTCCGAAATGCTCGAACTAAAAGGCAATCCCGATAAGCCGGCAAGAGGAGTCATTATTGAGGCAAAACTGGACAAGAGTAAAGGTCCTGTAGCAACGGTTCTCATTAAGAATGGAACCCTCCGCAGAGGCGATCATTTCATCTGCGGGGAAAAATACGGCAGGGTGAGGGCCATGCTTGATCAGAGGGGAAAAAAGATGAAATCTGCAGGCCCGGCCATGCCGGCAGAGATATATGGCATATCGGGTGTGCCCATGGCGGGGGATGAGTTCATCGGTGTTCAGGATGAAAAAACTGCAAAACAGGTGATTGAGCACCGCAAGGAGAAGAGTAAGAGGCAGGTAGTCGGAAGAAAGGGTTTGGTCAGCCTTGAGGACCTTTTTGAAAGGATAAAGGAAGGGGATGTAAAGGAGCTCAACATCGTTCTGAAGACAGATGTTCAGGGCTCACTCGAAGCGGTTGGCGATTCCCTGGTCAAGCAAAGTACAGAAGAGGTCAAACTTAACATAATACATTCTGCAACAGGCGCTATAACAGAATCAGATGTGATGCTTGCTTCTGCATCAGGAGCCATTATTATCGGTTTCAATGTGAGGGTGAATCCCAGAGTCAGTGATGTTGCCGAAAAGGAAAATGTAGACATCCGGTACTACGATGTAATTTATAACGTGGTAAAGGACATTCGTCTGGCAATGGCGGGTCTCCTTGAACCGATTTATAAGGAGAATGTCATCGGCCGCGCCGATGTCAAGGAGGTATTTCGTATTCCAAAAGTGGGGTCAATTGCAGGTTGTTACGTCACGGACGGTCATGTCGTGCGAAATGCAAATGTGAGGCTCCTGCGTGACGATGTGGTTGTATTTGATGGCAAGCTCGCTTCGCTCAGAAGATTCAAAGAAGATGCCAAAGAAGTCCAGACCGGATATGAATGCGGTATAGGCCTGGAAAACTTTCAGGATATCAAATCAGGGGATGTGTTCGAGGTTTACGAGATTGAGGAATTGGAAGCGGAGCTGTAAAAATGGTGGTGGGCAGCCTGAAGATAGAATTTCGCTTAACTGACAATCGATCTCTCAAAGGAAAGCGAAAAGTGGTCAGGAGCATGGTGGATAAGGTTAAATCCAGGTTTAATGCGTCTATTGCGGAAGTCGGCTCCAACGACAAGTGGCAGAAGATCGAGTTGGGAATCAGTGCAGTGGGAAATGACCGGCGTCATATCGATTCCTCTCTAAATCATATCCTCAGTTTCCTTGAGTCTCTTTATCTCGCAGAAATTGTGCATACTGAAATGGAGATTTTCAATGTGTGAAATGCCTAAGTTCTATCATTTGGTTTTTCCATTACTCCAACACTCCATTACTCCAGAGAGCGAATGAAATACAGACAGCTCCGCTCTGGGGGGAAATCAAAGCCAGGTCTTCTGGGTCTGGATTCTTTTAGTTTTAGGCACTTCTCTTGAGGTTGTTATGTTAGCTGGTAAGCGCTCAGTGAGAGTCGGCGATCAGATCCAAAAGGAGGTTTCAGTCCTTCTCCTTGAAAGGGTCAAAGATCCCAGGGTAAAAGGCGTCACAGTGACCGGAGCCCGCCTTAGTGATGATCTTAAACAGGCCAGGATTTATTACAGTGTGATGGGTTCGAAGGACCAGGTCGAACGGGCTCAAGCAGGCTTAGACAGTGCCAGGGGTTTTATCAAGAGGCAGATCGGTCTACGAATGGGGTTGAGATATGTTCCCGAAATCACATTCGTGCATGACTCATCTCTCGAGAAGGGCAGCTACATGGACAAGCTCTTTGTTGAAATAGGGCTGAATAAAGAGAGCGAAAGTGCCTGATTCAGATTCATCATTTCCGAATTTCGAGACATCGCTTAAAAGGATTGTTTCGACGCTTAATGATGGGGGTTCTTTTCTCATTACGACCCATAGGGATCCTGATGCTGACGGAATTGGTTCAATGCTCGCCCTTGGCAAGGCACTGCTTAACGCTGACAAGGATGTTGTTCTCTGGACCGAGGCACCGGTACCTCCTCCTAATAACCGGTTAAAAGGCGCTGACAGTATTGTTCAGTACATTGATCCTGAAAGAGATTTTGATGTTGTAGTGGTCCTGGATTGCGCTGAAATAGAAAGGGCGGGACAGTTGCAGGGCAATCCTGGAAAACTCAAGCCGTTAATTAATATTGACCATCACGAAACAAATAGCTTCTTTGGTGATTTGAACTTAGTCGATGTTAATAGCTCATCAACCGGTGAGCTGATCTTCAAAGTTATAAAACTGGGAGGTTTTCCGGTAGATCGTGATGTAGCGGGTAACGTCTTTGCTGCCATTCAGGCCGATACGGGTTCATTCAGGTATGATAACACATCTCCCACATGCTTGAGAATCGCAGCAGAGATGATGGACTATGGCGCCAGTCCCTGGAAAATATCACGGGAAGTGATGGATGGATACAACCTTTCCCGGTTGAGGCTGCTGGAAATGGCCCTCGGCACCCTTGAATTTCACCATGCAGGCAAGATAGGGATGATGACGATTTTTCTCGGGATGTTTTCAAAGGCCGGGGCAGGCCCGGAGGATAGTGAAAGATTTGTGGACTATCCAAGATTCGTATCAGGAGTTGAAATAGCTGTTTTGATTCGCCAGACAGGTGAAAATGATTACAAGTTCAGCCTGCGCTCCAATAGCCGGGTAAATGTGGCGCAATTGGCCAGCCGATTCGGAGGAGGGGGACATGCAAAGGCAGCAGGAATCGATTGTCATGGATCCATCGGGCCCTTAAAGGAGGATTTTTTGAGAGAGGCTGTTCAGCTTTTAGATGGAATACCCAATTGATGGGATACTCTTAATTGATAAACATGAAGGTGAAACCTCCTATGATGTGGTGAAAGGGGTTAAGCACGCCTTCAACGCACGCAAGGCATTAAAAGTGGGTCATGCCGGGACATTGGATCCATTTGCCACCGGATTACTGATTATTCTCCTGGGCCGGGGAACCAAGCTCTCAAATTTTTTAATGGCCGGGGAAAAAAAATACCTGGCAACAATGAGGCTGGGAGTTGAAACAGATACATTGGATCCCACAGGCCGGGTGGTTAAAACAAGTGTAGTGCCTCAACTGACACCCGCAGAAATCCAGAGTAAGGCTAAGGCCTTTGTTGGAAATATCGAGCAGACGCCTCCCAGGTTTTCTGCTGTCAAATATAAGGGAACCCGAGCCTACAAGCTGGCGCGAAAAGGCCTGGAGGTAGATCTCAAGAAGAGAATCGTCACCGTATACTCTCTTCAGATTATGTCCGTACAACTACCGGATGTCACCATGCAGGTGACCTGCTCCAGGGGGACCTATATCAGGAGTCTTGCGGCCGATATGGCGAGGGAGTTGGGCCCTGGCGGACATCTTATTTCCTTGAGAAGAATTGCCATCGGGTCTTTTGAAGTAAAAAATGCCCTTAGTTCCAGCGTGCTCTTACAAACAGGGGCTCGCTCTTTGTTAAGGGACAAAATAATCCCTCTCAGGGCGGCCCTCCCCGACATGTACGAAATACAGGTAGGGGAGCCGCTTGCGAAAAAGGTCAGAAACGGCTACCAGCCGACCTTGAAAGATCTGAACAAGGACTTAAGTGCGCGTGACTGCAAAGACGGTTATGTTAAACTAATGAGCGCTGATGACCTCGTGGCTATCATAAAGCTCAAAGAGAACGGAGGAATTGGTTATGAAAGGCTAAAGATAGAGAGGGTATTTGCATGATACTTTTTGTTGTATTACAGGGCCTTAAGGCATAGTAAGCGGCTAAAGTGCCTTTTACATAAAAAAATTACAGGAGGAAAGAAAAGTGGTTTTGACAGCAGAAGCTAAGAGAGAAATTATTGATCGGTTCCAGGCTAATGAAAAAGATACGGGTTCACCTGAGGTTCAGATCGCCTTGCTCAGCAGTCGAATCAGGTATCTTACTGATCATTTTAAGGTGCATAAGAAGGATCACCATTCTCGAAGAGGGTTGTTAAAATTAGTGGGTCAGAGACGGAGACTACTCAATTACCTGAAGAGAAAGGATGTGGAAAGATATCGCACCACAATTAAAGAGCTCGGAATTCGAAAGTAGAAAGTGTAACTGGGAGATTCCTGAACACCTAAATTCCAATCAATGAAAGGATATATTAGATAATGATAAAAAACAGTTCAATAGAAATTAATGGTAAGAGCCTGTATGTGGAGACAGGTCGTATTGCCAAGCAGGCAAATGGCTCTGCCGTTGTAACGCTTGGAGAAACAGTCGTATTGGTGACAGCCGTGTCCACCGATCAAATTCGAGAGGGGATAGACTTTCTCCCTCTGACCGTTGAATATCAGGAGATGTCTTATGCCGGAGGGAGAATCCCCGGAAATTTTTTTCGCAGGGACATGGGGAGACCGGGTGAAAGTGAAACCCTCACTTCCCGCTTGATAGACAGGCCCCTGAGGCCGCTTTTCCCGGACAATTACTACTATGAAACACAGGTGATTGCCACGGTGCTCTCAACAGATAAGGAAAATGAGGCCGATGTGTTAGCCATGCTGGGCGCCTCAACAGCGCTTGAAATATCGGATATCCCCTTTGCCGGACCTATCGCCGGAGTTCGCGTGGGAAGAGTGGACGGCAGGTTTATTGCCAACCCCACACTCAGTGAGCAGGTGGAAAGTGATATCAACCTGATTGTAGCATGCAACCGCTCTGGTATTACAATGGTGGAAAGCGGAAGCCTTTTTGTTTCAGAGTCTGATATGATTGAGGCAATTTTTTTCGGACACGAAGCTATGCAGCCCATGCTTGATATGCAGGAAGAACTTAAGAATGCGATCGGCAAACCAAAAAGGGTCATTGCAACAGAAACTGTCAATGAGGAACTCCGGAAAAAGGTCAGCGAGATGGGGACCCCCCTGCTCCAGGATGTCGTCACGACGGCAGACAAAATGCTTAGGCAGGAGAAAGGAAGACAGGTACACAATAAGATCCAGGATGCTTTGAAAGAAACTTACGCTGACATGGAGTCAGAGATTCGTGAAGCGGTCCATGCTCTGGAAAAACAGATGGTACGACAAATGATTCTAGAGGAGGGGAAAAGAATTGATGGCCGGTCTTTCACTGAGGTCAGACCAATAGAATGCGTGGTTGGTCTTTTGCCTCGTGTACATGGCTCTGCCCTCTTTACCCGTGGAGAGACACAGGCCATGGTTTTAACCACCCTGGGGACTGAAAAGGATGAGCAACGGATGGAATCTATTTACGGAGATCATTTCAGATCATTCATACTTCATTATAATTTTCCACCCTATAGCGTTGGCGAAGCCAAGAGACTAAGCGGTCCGGGGCGAAGGGAAATAGGGCATGGCGCACTTGCACGAAGAGCACTTGTACCAGTGCTGCCTCAAAATGAAGATTTTAAATACTCCATTCGGGTTGTATCTGAAATACTTGAATCCAATGGATCTTCTTCTATGGCCAGTGTTTGTGGCGGCTGTCTTTCCCTTATGGATGCCGGTGTACCCATAAAAGAACCGGTTGCCGGTGTGGCCATGGGCCTCGTGTCAGACGGCAAGAAGGTTGTAGTGCTGACGGATATTATCGGGGATGAAGACCACTACGGGGATATGGATTTCAAGGTAACCGGCACGCGCGACGGGATTACGGCCCTGCAGATGGACATAAAAATCGAGGGTATTTCGAGGGAGGTGTTGGAGCAGGCCCTTGATCAGGCAAAAGAGGGCAGGGTTTTCATCCTGGATGAGATGAACAAGGCAATAACGAAATCAAGGGACCATGTTTCAGAATATGCTCCGATTATCAGCACCATTAAGATCAAACCGGAAAAGGTCAGGGTCCTTATCGGCCCCGGAGGCAAGACGATCAGGGAAATTACCAATACCTCCGGTGCAAGAATCGACGTGGATGATGAAGGAACGGTTACAATTTCCGCTGCTGACGGAGAATGCTCTGACGCTGCCATTAAAATGATTAATGAAATCATTCAGGAGGCCGAGGTC
>JAIVXD010000049.1:0-10266 GCA_048636195.1 Anaerolineales bacterium | reverse complement strand
GACAGAATTTCACAGATAAGAGACTCAATCTCCAAATCCCTCAATCTATTAATGCTTAAGCAGGATACGCCGGAACCAAACAGGTTGCAAAAAGTTGAATCGCCGTTCATTCTTCCATGTGGCTGGCATAAAAAAAGATGCCATTAAAAACCCTTTATTTTCCCGCCCTGATAGGCGGGATAGAATTTCCGAGACGTCTCCTTCGTTTTGGCCACAGACGTTCCAGCAGAATGGAAACAAAAAAGCACGTTGCTGCCACCATAATAATCGAAGCCCCTGAGGTCAAATTGAAAGTGTAGGAGAGCCAGAGACCGACCGTAGTGAAAAAGACATTCAGCAGGACTGAGTAAAACATCATTCCTAATAGTGAGCCGGAAAACTTCTCAGAAATATAGGGCGGAATTGTCAGCAGGGCAATGACGAGGATCAATCCAACCACCTGAATAACCATCACCACGGAGAGGGCTATCATGGCCATGAGAAGGAAGTACAGAATTTTTGTTGGCACGCCTCTTACCCGGGCAAACTCCTCGTCATAAGAAAGGGACACGAGATCGTGATAAAAATAACTGACAGTAAGGACAACAAGCCCATCTATTATCAGCATCAACCAGAGATCAGACCTTGGAACGGTCAGAATGCTGCCAAATAGATAGCTCATCAAATCCACATTATAGCCTGGTGTCAGATCGAGCAAGATCACGCCCAGGGCCATTCCCACTGCCCATAGCACACCAATAATTGTGTCTGCCCTTTGCCTTGTTTTCAAACTGACTGCTGCCATGATAGCAGCAACCAAAAGGGAAAAGCCCAAAATTCCCATTAGATAGGAAAAGCCAAAAAAGAAAGCCAGGCCGATTCCCCCATAGGCTGCATGTGCAATGCCACCTGAAACAAATACTATCCGGTTTACAACAACAAATGTTCCAATCACACCGCACATAATGCTTGCCAGTAGGCCGGCCAAGAGAGCATTTCTCATAAACTCAAACTGAAGCGCTTCCAGCATCTTACTCTCCTGAATGCTTTGGTAAAACCCTGTGGGGTACGCCGTGGGCAATCAACTCCACCGGGCAGTGATAGGCCATTTCAAGCATGTCTTTTGTGATTTCCGGGGCGTCATGAAAAAACACCTGTTGGCTCACGCAGGCAACAGATTTGATATAGCTCGAAAGAACCATGAGGTCATGGCTGACCACAACAACGGTTACGTTCTCGTTCAATTCCTTCAGCAAGGCATAGAAATCTGTTTGGCCCTTCTGGTCAACGCTGGCAGTAGGTTCATCCAAAAGGAGTATCTTCGGCTCACCTACAAGTGCCCTTGCCATGAAGACCCTTTGGCGCTGTCCCCCGGAAAGTTCTCCTATACGGCGTTTTCGGTATTCCCACATTTCCACTCGCTCAAGGGCTTGACGGGCTGCAATTTTGTCTGGTCTGGAGAAGCGCCGCCAGCCTCCACCGCCACGCATTCTGCCCATAAGCACAACATCCCGAACTGATATGGGAAAGCCCTTGTTAATACCTATCTCCTGGGGTACGTATCCGATGCTTCCGGCTGCTTCCCGGGGCGAATGACCAAAAACGCGGACTGTTCCCCGATCAGGCTCCAAAAGGCCGAGCATCAGCTTAAGCAGAGTGGTCTTGCCTCCTCCATTAGGGCCAATGACGGCAAGAAAATCCCTTGGATGAATCGTGAGGTTGACGTCCTCCAGGACTGGATTTCCATTGAAGGAAAACCATAGACCATGAACTTCTATGACCGGGGAACTCACCAATGGTATTACCTCAAAGCAGCCTTAAACCTGGCCGCCACTTCTTTCAGATTCCTGGCCCAGTCCAGGGCAAGTGGATTCGCGAAAACAACTTGCCCACCAATCTCCCTGGCAATGATTCCGGCACTTTTTGAAGAGAATTCGGGCTGGACGAAAACCACATCAATGCCGTATTCTTTGGCCTTCCCTATCAGGCGTTGCAGGTCCGCGGGCTTGGGGTCCTTCCCTTCGCTCTCAATGGGAACCATCTCCAGGTCATAGGCGCGAGCGAAGTAACCCCAGGCAGGATGGAAGACCATAAACCTGGCCCTCTCCTTCCCTGAGAATATCCCCCGGAGTTCGGCGTCAAGGTCAACGAGCTCCATGATGAACTTCTTGTAGTTTGCTTCGTAAACGGAACTGTTGGCCGGGTCGACTTTAAGCAGCCCTCGCAGGATATTCCGAGCCTGGACCATGACCAGTGGAGGAGAAAGCCATACGTGCGGGTCCTTGATTCCATGAGGCTTGTCCGCCTTCATGGGCTTTTTTTCGATACCTTCTTCAGTGTGGACAAGAAGCATCTTGATGTTAGGAGCGCAAATCTTTTCGAGCCACACCTTTTCAAAGGGAACCCCGATAGCATAATAGAGCCTGGCCCTGGAAAGGGCGACCATCTGTTTAGGCCTTGGCTCAAAGGTGGCCGGACTGTTTCCGGGAAGCACCATCACCGATACATCTACCAGATCGCCACCTATCTTCTCCACAAAGTATTTTTGCGGAACAATACTGACAAAGGTTTTGATCTTCCCGGCCTGCGCCCCTGTGGCAAACGCAATGCTGAATACAAACATTACTGCAACAATCGACATCACTTTGATCCAGCAATTTTTCATACCACAGCTCCAAAAAGGATTTAGATCTATATAAAACTATTTACGGCATCATGCCATACTTTTTCAGCTTTTTGTGGAGGGTCTTCCGGGTGATGCCCAGGCGTCTGGCCGCTTCGCTTTTGTTCCCATCCGTGGATTCAAGGGTTTTTAGTATGGTAGCCTTTTCCACATCCTCGAGGGGCAGATCTGCCGGTACGGCATCCCTTGATGGGGATTTTTCCTCATCAGACAGCGCATCCTTGATGACCAGGGGTAAATCCTGTTCATCCAGGTACTCGGACCTGGACAAGACCACCGCCCTTTCAACGGCATTCATCAGTTCGCGTACATTGCCTGGCCAGTCGTATTTTAGTAATTGATCCATGGCCTGGGGAGTAAAACCCTTAATCTGTTTTCTGTTTTTCTCTGCAAACGTACTCAGAAAATGCTGGGCTAAAAGGGGAATATCCTCTTTTCTTTCCCTTAGAAGCGGTACGTTCAGGGTAACCACATTAAGGCGGTAATAAAGATCTTCCCTAAATCTTTCGGACTCTACTTCCTGAATCAGATCTTTGTTGGTGGCAGCTATTACTCTAACGTCTACTTTGATCACTTCCTCACCGCCAACTCGTGTGATCTCCCTTTCCTGGAGGGCACGCAACAGTTTGACCTGCATCCCCAGCGACATTTCGCTGACTTCATCAAGGAAAAGACTACCTCCGTCAGCTTGCCGGAATCGCCCCTCCTTAAGTCGATGCGCCCCTGTAAAAGCACCTTTCTCATGGCCGAAGAGCTCTGATTCCAGCAGGGTTTCGGTAATGGCAGCACAATTCACCTTTACAAAAGACCCGTCCTTTCTGGGACTGTTGAAGTGAATCGCGCCGGCAATCAGCTCTTTGCCTGTACCGGAGTCGCCTGTGATCAGGACAGTCGCCTCGGATGGGGCAACCTGGGCCACGGTTTCCAGGAGCTTGACCATGGCCGTGCTGCGGCCAATGATATTTTGTCTGTCAAAATGGCTGCCCAGGGTTTCACGTAAGAGCCGATTTTCCTCCTTTAACTGGCTGTGGTCCATGGCCCTTTCCATGGCCAACCTGAGCTCATCAAAATCGAGGGGTTTTGTGAGGTAGTCATAAGCCCCTTTTTTCAATGCCTCCACTGCCGTCTCCACAGAGGAGTAAGCGGTCATAATGATAACCGGTATGGCCGGGTTATAGGTCTTGATTCCGTCAAGCGCCTCCAATCCGGAAACCTTTAGCATTCGAATATCCATTAAGATCATGTCAAATGCCTGTTCATGGACCTTTTCAACGGCCACCTGGCCATCGTCGGCCTCTACAATTTTATAACCCCATCCGCTTAAAAGGGTCCTCAGCATTGTACGATGGGCCTGATCATCATCGACAACCAGAATAGTATTCTCTTTTTTCACAGGACTGAGGCCTCCCTGGAACAGGGTAATATTATTGTTACAGTGGTTCCTGTATCATGTTGACTTTGCACCCTTACTGTTCCTCCGTGGGATTCGATTATCTTGTGGACAATGGCAAGCCCTAAACCCGTCCCTGATGATTTGGTCGTGAAATAGGGGTCAAAGATATGGGGCAGGTCCTCTTCTTTGATACCAGTGCCGGTATCTGAGATCGCGATCTCTATGTTGTTGGCAGCGTCATCCCGGTGAAGTTCCACCGAAAGGGTGCCACCGCTTTCCATGGCTTCAAGGGCGTTTAGGTAGACATTAAGAAAAACCTGCTTCATTCTATCAGCGTCAATTGATACTTCTTCCATATCGGGAATACTTTTTACATGAACATTGATCCCCTTACGGTGAGCATCCCCTTCAATCATTTTCAGGGAATCTTGAACCAGGGCCCCAAGCGACGTGGGCTTTTTCTTAATGCTCATGGGTCGGGCAAATTCCAGGAGTTGACCGATTACCCTGTTTAGCCGTTCCACCTCCTGAATCATAATCTCTGCCGTTTCCTGATCTTCGGGAACCTCTTTGTACCTCTCCTTGAAATATGTGGCGAATCCCTTAATGGAACTCAGTGGGTTGCGTATTTCATGCGCAATCCCGGCTGCCAGCTTTCCGATAGATGCAAGGCGCTGGCTTCTCTCTACCTCTCTCTTAAGATGTCGAATTTCGCTCAAATCCCTGAAAAGGATCACGTGCCCCAGGAATTCACCTCCCTCGTCTTCCAGAAAAGAGGCGATCGCCTCCATAGGGATGGTTTTTTTACCCATCACAGGGCAGTCTATTTCCTTCACAATGATACGTCTTTCGGTTTTCAGCCGAGCAATGAGGTCCCACATTGGCCGGGGTAACACTTCTCGGGGCTTTTTCCAGAGGACTTGCTGAGATGATAGTTGAAGAACAGACTCGGCCGTCTGGTTGAAAGAAGCGATTCTGCCATCCCTGCCGGTCGCCAAGAGGCCGATGGGCATATTTTCAACCAGGTTGTCTGAAAAGGCCTTGACTCTTGAAAGGGACGTCCTGGTTGAGCGGTATGCCTGGGCCAGAAAAAGTGACACAATGCCGGCGAAACCGATTAAAAGAAGTATAAGGGCCATCACCACCGTGTGACGTGCATCCTCTTTCCTTGCGATCTCTACCGGCTCCATGTCCAGCCCCACGAAAATCAATTGGGCCTCATCATCGGCGCCCACATGCAGATCCTTAGGTGGTTGACGCGACACATTTGACATCATTCTGCCGTGATGCCTGCGAAAGGGCCTGCCCGTGGGCGAAAACCGGCGGAAAACCTCAAACGTATCGGCTCCATCCGGATTTGATACCTGCCGCCACTCGATCTCTTTAGAGCTGGAAATTCGTTCAAGATCAAGACCCTTCCCGTAGTTTTTACCTATTTTCGCTGGATCATCGTGGGCCAGGATAGTACCTTCAGAATCGGTGACAATGAGATACATAATATCTGGTTGTTGTGCAGTTTCCATCAACAATTTCTGGAGCCGAAAACTACCTCCGCGCATTCCCATCATCCCCATCATCCCCGTTCTGGCACCTGCCTCAAATGACCTGATCAGGGCCGCTCCTTTTTCCACCATTAGTGTTGTAGTATTTTCTTTTTGGCGGTGGATGTTTTCAAGGGTCATGAATACAAAAATGGGAGCCAGAATCAAAACCGCTCCTATGATGATCCATGGAGGAATGCCAATCCAGTGTCTTTTGGTTACTTTATTTTTCATAAATACCCTAACCGGGATAAACCGGAAACAATTTAGGAATTGCGAATTGAGGGATTAAGGAATTAGTAACTGCTCAATATGCTGGGGCAGTATAAAAGGCTCACGCCTAAATTCCTAACCAAGAGTCTACCCCTGGCCCAGACCTGACTTTACGAGGGTAATTTTAAGGTCTGGACCTACAAGGCTTTGTAACGTAAATGCCCTGTGCCGTGCAAATCGCACCAGGGCAGGCCGTAAGGATTTTATCCACAGGTTATCTGTTATCAAGTAAATACAGGAATTAAATGAATTCTCCCTTACAATTCCTAAATACCTGAATCCCTGAATTCCTCAATCTTTCACTGACTTAGTGAAGACGATTGGTCAAAATATTTTTTTTCCACAAAAACCACAAAATCTATTTATAAGGTACCATAAACCGCGTTGTGGTTTTATTGCCGGATACTTTTTACCCAACTGGATACCATGCCTGCGTATTAAGTATCCACTTTTTTTGGAATCAAGGCAACAAAATAAGCCCCTGGAACTCCCTATTATCAAAATAAACCTGTTATTTACATATGTTACAGGACTTCTCCGCCATTTGGCACGGGCCTTGCTCAATAGGAAAGGTAACAAACAACAATTTAATTTTGAGGAGGGTTAAAAAATGAAAAGATTAACAGTTATTTTGGGAAGTGTCATGTTGGTTGCGGCTATAGCCTACCCCGTCTTTGCCTGGGGTCCAGGAATGGGAAGAGGGCAAGGGCAAGGTATATCGGGCAACAGAGGTGGCGGTCCAGGGTCTTGTTGGCGCTATGACAGAGGGTATAGCAACCTTACCCAGGAGCAGCGAGGCGCACTAAGTCAGCTCGACGAGAAGTTTTCTACCGAGACCGCTACTTTCAGAAATGAGATACGGGCCAAGTCAGATGAGATGAATACTCTTTTAAACGCACCCGATCCTGATGCTGAAAAGGCAAAGGCTCTTCAGAAAGAGATCATCGATCTCAGGGGTAAGATGGCCGAAAAGCGGCTTGACTTCCGGCTTGAGGCACGCAAGATCAGTCCTGATGCACGGTTTGGCGGAGGATACGGTAAGGGTTATGGCCGTCACATGAAAGGCTACGGTCCCAGAGCCGGCATGGGCTATGGCAGGCACATGGAAGGCTATGGTCCCCGAGCTGGTATGGGCTATGGCAGGCACATGGAAGGCTACGGCCCCAGAGCCGGCATGGGCTACGGCAGGCACATGGAAGGTTATGGTCCCCGAGCTGGCATGGGCCAGTTCAACAAGGGTGGCTATGGTCAGGGTCCCTGCTGGAATTAACCGTTATGTGAAAAATGGGGTGGACAGTGGTTCCACCCCATTTTTTTGTTTAACTCAATCGCTGAAACTACGCCGTAAAATCTTTAAGTTGATCATTTTTCCCTTCAATGATAGAAGAGTTATGAATATATAGCTCAAATCCCTCCGAAAACATTTTGATATCCTTATCATGGCACGACTTTTTATAAATCCCAATGTCCAGCTTACACACCATCAAAATGAGTAATAAATGTATGCCAGACATAATCTCAAAGGTTTTTAGAGAAAAGTTTTTTCACACGCTTCCAGAAACAATTATGTTGGCCGCAATAGTATATCTTTCAATATTTCCCATAGCATGCACTTCAAACAGGAATATAATTCATAAGGCACCCGGCCAAGTACCGATTGTTTTCACTTATACGGGACAATATAGGACAGTCTGCCTCAGCGGTGATTTCAATGGATGGTCTCCCAACGCTCACTGTCTCAAGCGAAATGGGGACACATGGCAAATCAAGCTTTTCCTCTCTCCGGGCCGGTATAAGTATGCGTTCCTTGTAGATGGCACCCACTGGATACCCGACCCCGAAGCCTATCTGGAGGAGGATGACGGATTCGGAATGAAAAACTCTGTGCTGATCGTCGAGTAATGTGTGACCATACGGATCGTTGAGACGTATATAAATAGAGAGGGGTGTATAGCGCAGCTCCACAGTCCGGCCTCAGGGGGTAATCATATTTCATGAGCAATAGTGAGGAGAACGCGATTATCTCCAGTATCCTGGCCGGCGACGCTGAGGCCTTTGCTATATTGGTAAAACGCTACCAAAAACCCGTATTCAATCTTATGATCCGCCTAACATCGTGTGAGGAAGATGCATTTGATCTTACCCAGGACACTTTTATACGGGCGTATGAGAAACTGGACAGGTTCAAACCCTCTGGCCGTTTTTTCACCTGGTTATACACCATTGGCATAAATTTGGGCCGGGATTTTTTGCGAAAAAGAAAAACAGGCAAAACTAAGGCAGAAGAATTGTACGAATCTCAGAAGAGTCTCTCAATGGAGTCAGAACATGGGGAATCCCTGATAGAGGGACTTGATGCAGAGCTGGTAAAAGAGGCACTCCAAGGGCTTTCATTAGACTACCGGGAGGCAATTATTCTCCGTTTTCACGAGGGCATGTCCATGAGCGAGGTGGCTCGGGCCCTTGGGATTTCAATCAGCGGGGCCAAAATGAGAGTTCACCGTGGTTTACTAAAACTTCGAGGATTGCTTACAACAGGGGAACATAATGCAAAATAAAAACGAATTTGACAATCACTCCAGTATTGATATGAAAATCGATCCCTCAAAAGACCTGGGCAAGGATTTGCGACGCATTGCCGGGACGGTAGCAAATATCCCTGATGTGGAGCCGCCTGATAAGTTGATTGAGTCAGTCATGGCGCGGATTCAGCCCAAAAAGATAGTGTGGTGGAGAAGGATATTACGTCAGCTTCAGATCCCGTTTTATGTCACCCCGCTCAAAATCGTACCGTTCGGTGCTTCTGCTGCGGCTTTGATAATAGTGGCGCTTATTTTTCTTGGCAGGACTCCGGACGTAAAGGACACGGCCCAGACCTTAATGGGGGTAAAAAAATTACGGGCGGCTGTAACGTTTACTTTGAATATGCCTGACGCATCCAATGTGGAGGTGATAGGATCGTTTAATCAGTGGACGCCCAATGGATTCCGGATGCATTGGGACGAAAGGCGTGGCTTATGGGTACTTTCCGTTCCACTTGAAAAGGGAAGATACGAATACGCTTTTCTGGTGGACGGTAAAACCATATTGCCAGACCCTAAGGCATTTATGCAGCAGGACGACGGTTTCGGAAACAAGAATTCCATTTTAATCATTGAAAGGAATAACGGCCATGAGACTAAGATTTAGGCGGGGCGTTTTGTTTTTGCTGTTATGCCTCCTGGTACCTTTCTTTATCTTTTCACCAGCTTCGGCCGAGGATGCAACAGATGTGACAGCCGCTGTTAAGCGAGCCAGAGATTCTGGTGTTCCCGAAAATATGCTAAGCCAAATGCTGGCCTTTGGTTACAAATATAACCTAAAAGCTGTTGAAATGGCCAATTTCGTAAACATAACCAGGGAGGCAAAAGAAGAAAATCTCCCTATCGGCCCTCTTGTGAGCAAGATGGAAGAGGGGCTTGGTAAACGTATCCATGCTGGGATTATTGAGCGAGTCCTTAGACAACAACTTTCCCAATACCGCTTCACCCGCAAGGTTGCATATAAAACCATGAATCGATGGAGTATACCTACACAAAGTCTGGAATCCGGGGAACTGGTAAGACTGAGTAAAACTCTGTCAATGGGGATTTCAAGGCAGGAAATGGAAGGATTCTTTGCGCGTGCTCCTCAAGCACCGATCGCGGAAATCGTAAATGCACTCGAATTAATGGCCGCCCTCAAGCAGTCCCATCTGCAAACAGAAATGTCAGAGGAAATTGTCTTCACCGGTCTTAAAAAAGGCTTTTTTTCAAAAACCGCATGGAACCTGCCATTGATGGTCAGTGCTGCGAAAAGCAAAAAAGTAGCCGACGAAAAGATCAAGGCTGCCGCTATTGAGGTGGTAAGCGGGAAAAAAAGCGTCCTTAAGGCACACACTGAGCTTGGCCTTGATTCCAACGATTTGGTACGCGGGCCTCAGTTTTCGGGTTCTCCTTCAGAAAGCCCTGGCAAAGGAGAAGAAACAGGCCACGGAGCAGGCGATTCAGATGGAATGGGCAGCGGGAGTGGAGATGCCGGCGGAATGGGTGATGGCAGCAGTTCAGGTGGAATGGGTGGAGGTGCTGGAGGCTCAGGAGGCTCGGGCGGTGGCTCAGGCGGGTCTGGCGGATCGGGCGGTGGAGAAGGCAGTCATTAAAACTATTCGTAAGCGTTCACAGGTTCAGGGTTCAACGTTCAGCGCCGCCTCTGGCCACCGAAGTTGCCAGTTTGATCAAAAAAGTGACGCTGGCCTTGCGGAGTCACATACGAGGGTTAGGGACAAGGACAAAATTGAAGACCCGAAGTCCTCGTAAAAAATGCTGGTTTTGCCACATAATTGCCAAATACCATGTTCCAGACCCGCCTGCCTCGCCTGT
>JAIVXD010000048.1:0-10579 GCA_048636195.1 Anaerolineales bacterium | reverse complement strand
TTACACTATTAGTGTTCAATTCTGTTCTCTGCTGATATCTTGCCAGACAACAAACTATCTGAAATTACAAAATAATTACATATATGCTCTGCCTATCTCACGATTTCAGCTGTCTGATATCTTGGTTTTCATAGCAGATATCGCAACCATAGTCCCAAGGACTGGGATTGATGATATCACAGGTTTTTTGAACCTTTAATTTTTGCCGATCTGTTGGAGATATATGGACTGTACCGGAGATTTGAGGTTCTATTTTAAACCTGCCTTACGCCAGGCGTCAAATATTTGCTCCTTAAGCACTTTGTCTTTACCGGTGGATCGTTTCTCCCAATAACCCAATGAGAATTTTGGGTTAATTCTAAGAACGTGCTGGGCAGCTTGCTGAGCCTGATCTTCAGAGCCGGTTAACCAATAGGCAGCAGTCAGACCCATATAGGCGTACAGATAGGGCTGTTTATCTGTTGGCTTTATAGACCATCAAACACATCCCGTGATTGTTACATGGCCATCGGGCTATACCCACCTCATATTTTGCGTTGAAAGGTGGCGATTTGTTTTTCTTTGTTTTCATTTTTTTGCCACCTCTCATTTTCTGTGTACGCAAAATCATTGCATCTCTGCGATCTCAGCCAGAGATGAGAAGCTGCTGATAAGGGCGCAATGGTCGAAGCCTCCCTGATAATACCATCTACAGTCTTGCCTGCATTTGCAGGATTCAATCAAGTTTTCCGACAGCTCGATTTCTCCGTGGTGCGCTATCCAGCCATTCAGCAGTAATGGACAAAGCCTTTGTTCCTCTTTCTTGGTCATTTTTACTACCTCCTCATATATGGAATATTTACTATCCCTGTGAAACCATCTTTCCGGTATTTGGCCGTAGGGGATTAGCCAATCAGCTGACGGAGTGCTTCTGCAATGCTTTTGCTTTGCCCCCTCTCACCGGATGTGCTACATAATAAAGAATAATCAATAACATTAAAGGCTTCTATCTAAGAAAGGGATCGAGGTGCAAGACGTCATACTGGATATCAGGGATCTGAAGACCTTTTTTTATACATACGATGGCGTGGCCAAGGCAGTTGATGGGATCAGCTACCGGTTAAGTGCGGGAGAGACCCTCGGCATTGTTGGAGAATCGGGGTGCGGGAAGAGTGTCTCCGCCCTCTCCATACTGCGACTCATCCCTGATCCTCCCGGTCGAATTGTGGAGGGACAGATTTTTTTTAAGGAAACCAATTTGTTAGAGCTCGCTTACGACCGGATGAGGGAAATCCGGGGAAACCGTATTTCCATGATCTTTCAGGAACCCATGACCTCTCTCAACCCTGTTTTCACTGTGGGGAATCAGATCGCCGAGGCCTTTCGCCTCCATCAAGGGCTAAAGCGGAAGGAGGCTCTTGAGAAAAGCATTGATACGCTGAAACTGGTGAATATGCCGAGTCCGGAAAAATGTGTCAGCCAATATCCTCATGAACTGAGCGGAGGGATGCGCCAGCGAGCGATGATTGCCATGGCTCTCGCCTGCAACCCTGAAATCCTGATAGCTGACGAACCCACAACGGCCCTTGATGTCACAATCCAGGCTCAGATCATCGATCTTATGCTGCAGTTGAAGGAAGAGCTGGGAATGGCCATCATTTTAATTACTCACGATCTTGGCATCATTGCGGAGACTGTAAAAAGGGTCATTGTCATGTATGCCGGCAAAATTGTTGAGGAAGCGCCCACCCGGACGATCTTTAAAACGCCGCTGCACCCCTATAGTCAGGGGCTGCTCCAATCGATGCCCCGGTTGGGAGACAAGGTCAGGCTGGGAAGGGTTCGCCTCCAGGAGATTCCAGGTGTTGTCCCATCTCTCTATGAACTTCCTGCGGGATGCAGGTTTTCCACGCGTTGTAGCCACGCGATGGAAATTTGCAGAAAAGAAGAACCAGACCTGGAGGAAATAGATGAAAGACACTTTTGCCGATGCTGGCTCACCCACAAGGAGAGGTAGGAATCAAAAGATGGCCGATCTGCTCCTCGAAGTTAGGAACCTGAAGCAATATTTCCCCATCAGGGGTGGCATTTTTAACAGGACCATTGGGTATGTGCGTGCCGTGGATGGGGTCAGTTTTTTTCTGAAGCGGGGTGAGAGCCTTGGCCTTGTGGGTGAGAGTGGCTGCGGCAAATCCACCACGGCCAGAGCCATTTTGCGGCTCATTGAACCCACAGAGGGAACGATTCTGTTTGAGGGCAGGAATGTCTGCCAGTTGACAAATAAGGAGCTTCGAAATCTAAGGCGGGATATGCAGATTATTTTCCAGGATCCTTACGCGTCATTGGATCCCAGGAGAAGCGTTGGTCAGACCATTGGCGAACCCTTGGACATTTTTGCCGTCTCCTTGAACAAAACCGAAAAAAAAGAAAGAATTGCCTACCTGTTGGAAAAAGTCGGGCTTCAGCCTGAACACGCCTGGCGATATCCCCACGAATTCAGCGGCGGTCAAAGGCAGAGAATTGGCATTGCCCGGGCACTCGCCCTGAACCCGAAACTCGTCATCGGGGATGAGCCGGTATCTGCACTCGACGTTTCGATCCAGGCTCAGATCATTAATCTGCTGGAAGACATTCAGGAAGAATTTGACCTCTCCTATATTATCATTGCCCATGACCTGGCAGTTGTGGAACATATCTGTGATCGAATTGCCGTGATGTATCTTGGGAGAATCGTGGAGTCCGCACCAGATGTCGAGCTTTACACGAACCCTAAACATCCCTATACGCAGGCGCTTCTTTCGGCCGTGCCTGAACCAGATCCTGAATTCAAAAAGAAGCGGATTATCCTGACAGGGGATGTTCCCTCTCCAATTACCCCTCCCCCCGGCTGCCATTTCCATACTCGTTGTTCTGTGAGAGAGGAGATTTGCGCCACAAGGGTCCCGCCGCTGGTCGATATCGGCGGCGAGCACTACGTTGCCTGCCACCGCATATCTCTTCCCTCATGATCCAGGCCTCTTTAGCCCCCAATCTTAATGTTTTATTCGCAATTACAGTGACGTATTTTTGGCCTCACCCCCACCCAAACCCACCCCCTTCGAGGGGGAGGGCAGGATTGGGGTGGATTATCCATTGGAATCGCATTTATGAAACAAACTACTTAGGCAAAATTTCTGCGTACTCCAAGATCACAAAGCCACTTCAAGCAACGCTATCAACCCCGGAGCTTCGGGTCGGCAATGTCTCTCAAACCGTCTGCAATGAGGTTAAAGGAAAAAACCGTAAGGAATATGGCCAGTCCCGGGAACATTGAGAGCCAGGGGGCATTGGTGAGTTGATCAAGACCTGCACGAATCATGGAACCCCAGCTGGGTGTTGGGGGGCGGACTCCGAGGCCAATGAAACTGAGGCTGGCTTCCACAATGATCGCTGTTGCGATCCACAGGGCGCCCATGACCAGAATGTCCCCGAAAATATTGGGAAGCACATGGAGAATGATAATCTTCGTGTCACTTTGTCCAACGGCCCTGGCTGCTTCAATATAGGGCATTTCTTTGAGGGAGAGCGTCGACCCTCGAGCTAGCCGTGCAATTCGGGGGGTCAGGGCCACGCCGATGGCGATAATGATCTTGACGATTCCCGGTCCCATGATGGCCAGGATGAGGAGACCAAATATTACAATGGGAAATGACATGAAAATATCGTTGAATCGGGAAACCACACTATCCGCTCTCCCACCTTTATAACCTGCTATGACGCCTAGAGGAATGCCAAAAACCATACTGAACAAAACCGAGCCAATTCCAACTACCAGGGAGACTCTGGCACCCCAGAGGATTCGTGAGAATTCATCTCTCCCGTATCCATCTGTGCCGCACAGATGGGCGAGCGAAGGTGCGGAATATTGAAGCTTGACGTTCTGATCAATCGGGTCATACGGTGAGATCCATGGAGCCAGGATCGCCAGGCATACAATTATAATGGCCATGACAACACCAACAACAGAGGTCTTATTTCGCCTGAATGTGTAAAGGATCAGACCTTTTCGGACAGCTTGAGCCATACTTGAAATTTTCTTTTAATGGTATTCAATCCTTGGGTCGATAAGGGCATAAAGGAGGTCCGTCACCAGGTTGAGGAAAAAGACGGCTGCCGAAAATATTACGATTACAGTTTGGAGGGTCATATAGTCGCGATCTTTGACCGCAAAAACCATCATTTTTCCCAAACCTGGCCGGCTGTAGACGATCTCAGTTAGAACAGATCCACCCATCAAAATGCCGGCATAGAGACCAATCACGGTGGTTGTGGGGATGAGCGCATTTCTCAGGGCATG
This sequence comes from Anaerolineales bacterium, assembly GCA_048636195.1. Lineage (GTDB taxonomy): Bacteria > Desulfobacterota > DSM-4660 > Desulfatiglandales > Desulfatiglandaceae > 4484-190-2. Next base: position 6,264 of record JAIVXD010000048.1, on the reverse strand, counting down.
CTTGTAAATGACCATCCTTTCGCTGACCCCTTTTGCCCTGGCCGTTCTCACGTAGTCCTCCCCAATAACGTTGAGCATGGAGGAGCGAGTCATTCTACTGATAAAGGCTGTCATGACGATCCCAAGGGTGAAGGCTGGGAGTACGAGATGGTACAGCCGACTCCCCCAATCCCTGAGATCCCCTCCCCCAATCACCGGGAATAGGTCCAGTTTTACTGCAAAAACATACATGAGGAGGATGCCCAGATAGAATTCAGGCATAGAAATCCCTACCAATGAACCGACCCTTCCGAGATAATCTGGTGTCTTATTCCTGTTCAGGGCACAAAAGATGCCGATGGGAACCCCCATGAGGATACCCAAAACCATACCGGCTACGGTTAAATCAATCGTATAGGGGAGGGCCTGCGCTATCTCTTTTGCCACCGGCCGCTGGGTAATGAGTGATTTTCCCAGGCTCCCTCGACACAGATCCGCGAGAAACGTCACATACTGGACCACGACGGGCTTGTCCAGGCCCATCTGATGTTCCAAGATCCTGATCTGTTCTTCGGTGGCGTAGGTCCCGAGGGCCGCCACAGCAGGCCCCCCCGGAACAATTCGAATCAGGAAAAAGACCACGGTGACGACGGCCCATAGGGTAGGAATAATCAAAAGGATCCTTCGGATTGTATACTGGAACATAATTTTTAAACGACAGTCGAAGACGGGGGGTCATACTGTCCATGGGGCCCCCCGTCCGGTATCCTCCAGATTTACTTTTCCAGGATTCGGGTGTTCCACTTAATGGTATCGACCAGAGTCAGGGTCGACTTCATTTCGTACCCGAGATCCACATAGTTCTTCCTGGCAAACACGAATTTGGTTATGCAGAGTGGATAAGCAACTGCATCCTCAAGGATCTTCCTCTGGGCATTGGCCCACAGGGCTTTTTGTTTCTCGATTCGCGTCTCCCGTCCTGCCTGCTCTATCAAATCATCTATCTTATTATAGTGGGAGAAGTTGGTGATTGCTGTGGGCGTTCCAACGATGGACTTGGAGTGGTAGAACTGAGACAGAATCGAATTAGCAGTTGGGAAACGAGCACAAATATACAGGACCACAGGGTTGACGTCTTTTCGGATCTGCCCATGGTAGGCACTATGAGTGATCACGTCCATTTTCATATCGACACCGGTTCTTCTCAACTGTGCCTGTATCTGTTCCATGGGCCGCCGGTAGTCGGACATCTCTGTAATCACCTTCTTGAAGGTGAAGCCCTTCTCGAGGCCCGCCTCTTTCAGAAAAGTCTTGGCCTTTTCAGAATCAAACGCGTACAAGGCCACATCGGTGATGCCTCCCAGATAGCTGGTGGGGATGGGAGAGACAAGTGGCTCGGTCACGTCTTTTCCAAGAAAATCCATCAATTCTTCTCGACTGATCGCATATGCCAGAGCCTTTCTGACCTGGATGTCATCAAAAGGTTTTTTGCTTGTGTTGAAGTGAAGCGTCAGGGTTTCTCCCGGTCCAAAGATGTCAACGACCGTTCCAGGCACTTTCCTCATTTTGTCGACCCAGACCTGCTCTCTTTCCCCTTCGCAGATATCAATCTCACCCTTGCGAAAGGCCATTTCTCGACTGCTGGCATCGGGCATGAACCAGAACTCAACCTTATCGAGTAGCGGTCTGCCTCTGAAATATTCATCGTGTCTGACCTCGACGAGTTTCTGCTTTGGAAAATACTCTTTAAGCATAAAGGGTCCCGTGCCAATGGGATTGGTCTTGAATTTTTCAAGGCCCATTTCCTCAACGGCTTTCTTGCAGACGATGTATCCACCGTGGTAGTCGGTCAGCAGTCCGAGAACCGAGGGTATGTGTTCTTTAAAGGTGAGGCGCACAGTGTACTTGTCGGTGACCTCAACTTTTTCCAACGCATCAAAATCTTTGGCAAATCCAGATGTCTCCTTGTTGGCGGCCTTTTCCAGGGAGAACTTCACGTCCTCGGCCGTCAATTCCCCATAGCCTTTATGGAATTTCACCCCTTTCCGAAGATAGAAGGTCCAAACCAATCCATCAGGCGACACGTTCCATCCCTCTGCCAGGTCGGGTTGAATCTTTTCGGGATCCATATCTCCTGGCTTGAATCGGACAAGGGCATTAAACATCGGGTCGATACAGGCATAATCGATGGTTGTTGTTCCATAATCGGGATCTAGTGAGCGAATGTCAGAGGCCTTCAGGGCGACCCGCACCACTTGCTCCCGTGCATCCGCTGTTGCCGGAAGAACTACTCCGACAAGAAGAAATATCATTGCTAATATAGCAATACTTCGTATTTTCATTTTCAATCCTCCCTTTTTTGGAATTTTCATCTGTTCTCATCCTGTCCCAAAATACTTTACTTCTTTTTGACAAGCCTCACCCCCTTTCTGATTCTGACAACGAACAAAGCGAAAAGCATCCTCCCCCTAATAAAAAACTATTAAAAAATTCTCTCACTTTGTCAAGACATTTAAAGAATCTAATTGGCCAGAATGGACAAATACTTCGGTTTTTGGTGATGAGCTGAAGGAGCTGGGCGTGAGCCTCCATCAAAATGTCATCAAAATGCTCCTTTCCAAAGGAAAAATCACTGAAGACCGAAGGCTAATGAGGCGGGGGGTTAATTTGGCTCTGTATTTTTAATGAGAATATCTATATATTATATTTGATCCTTTTGTAACATCTCAATAAATCTATGCATTCCGACTTCTTCCCCCTTTTGCAAAGGGGGATCGAGGCCACCGGCTCACAAAGCCTATGGCTCGGTGAGGGGGTTTTTCTAATACAGCCCGGACTTACTAAGATGTTACAGCCCTTCTTCCTAAAAGTGCGGATTACTGCTCAACCTTTCTCTGGGAGAATAGATAATGAGGCGTAAAAAAATTGCTATTATTGGAGCCGGTAATTGTGGATCGGCAGTAGCCGGAGACATGAGCCTGGCAGGACATATGTGCCGGCTGTTCGAGTTTCCGGAATATGTAAAAAACATTAAACCCATTATTGAGCAAGGCGGGATTAAAGTGACCGGTATAGCACGAACAGGCTTTGCCAAGGTTACGGCAACTACAGATATATCTGAAGCTGTGAAGGATGTTGACCTGATTATGGTAACAACTGTGGCTTTAGCCCACGAAAGGATAGCTAAAGAAATTACCCCCTATCTATCAGATGGTCAAACCGTTGTTCTATGGCCGGGAAGTGGTGGGACATTGTCTTTCAGAAAGGTTTGGGATGAGTTGAGAATGGACCGGCGAATTTTTCTTGCAGAAGCGGTAACATCACCATACTGCTGTCGTCGCCTTAGAGGTCCTGGCACTGTTAATATCCATAGAGTAGATGGACCACGAATGTTATTGGCAGCCCTCCCAGCTAGTGATACCGGAAATGTTATGAAGGCTCTTATCGGAACGTATGCTGATAAGGTAAAACCGGCAGTAAGTATACTTGAACCAGCACTTTACAATCCCAACATTATTGTCCACCCAGTTGGTGCATTACTCAATATGGGTCGTATAGAATATGCAAAAGGTGAATTCTGGATGTACAAAGAGGGAATTACAGAGTCAGTTGAAAAGGTCATTAATTCTATGGATAAGGAAAGGCAGGCATTGTTTACTTCATTAGGATACAAACCATATACCTATGCCCAGGTATTCATGGACAGCTTTAATATGACTCGTGAAGAATTTGCAAAAGATTCGAGCAAAGGACCCATGAGTATGCAGGACCGATATGTAACAGAAGATATCCCGATGGGAGCTTCGCTTACAGCTTCCTTAGCAAAAAAGATCGGTGTTGCCACTCCCACATATGACGCTTTGATCCATATCGCTTCCGTTGTCAATAATACGGATTATTACAAAAATGGCAGAAATTTGAAAAATCTTGGCCTTGCAGAGTTAAGTACAGAAAAACTTAAGGAGTATTTTATTACCGGGAAAAAGTAGTGTTAAGGATTCATCATTTATCCGATTACAGGCAAAGAATCCACGCCCAGAGGAGGAGGATTTCCAATACGCAGAAAAGGCCTTGCTTGTGTCTTTTTGGCCCTGCTCACTCCTTTTTATATAACATCTCAATAAACCCGGGCATTCCGACTATTTCACCCCGGCACCCGGATTTGAAGACGCTGTCTGCAAACAATCTGGGTGTGGCACTTAGTGACAAGGGATTTTTTCAATACAGCCCAAACTTATTAAGAACTCACCTGTTTCTAAACCAACTTATTCATTTGTCGTGCAAAATACGCTGAAGCTCACGATATGTGAAATGTGGATCGTCATCTCTTAAATACGGGAGTAAAATTTTCTTTCGACGAAGTAGGTCTTTAGATATTTCCGCAAATATCTCGTCTTCTTTATGGAGAGCCGCTTTTGCAATTTGTTGGCCGAAAGGATTGATTATCTCGCTGCCCCCCCAAAAATTGAATGACTGTTCCTGTGGCGGTTGATCGGTATCATCTGCTGAGATCAATTGGGAAGTTTCAGCAGCCAGTATGGACCTCTTCTCCTCCCAGGCTTCTTCCCCCACACGATTGGCGCAAATATTGTAAATACCAAAAACGCGGGAATAGAACATATTAATGATTCCCCAGCTCTCAATATTAGAAAACTCAGTTCCCATGGCACCCTCTGATGAACTGAATATGCTCACAAATACATCTGCCTTCTGGCATACACCGAGGTAAGGTTTCACGGAAAGACTGATTAACCTGCGATACGGCGCCAGCAATGCCGATGACCGCCTCCCGGATATGTTTTTTGAAAAAGACTATAACGCCGGACAACAGCCATCGAAGCCCCATGAATGGATGGAGCCCATGAAACAGGAATTGTATAACATCATGGGTTGGGTGATAAATTGAGACTATCCCACTTCGATGATAAGTTGTGATATCATCTGAATCGGAATCAAATTTTCGGGAGTTCCGAATACAGATACCTTGCCAGAGAAACAACTATCTGAAATCGCAAAATAATTACATGTATGTTCTGAATATCTCACGTATTTTGCCGGGAGATATCTTGGTTTTCATAGCAGATATACCCACCGAACTGGAAAGAACCGGAATTGATGATATCACAAGGTTTTTTGGCTCTTATTTTTTGCAGCTATGTTGGAGTTATCTGTACTTTTGTAAGGGCATATTTATTTAAAATAATAGAAGCAGCTATGTTAAACGTAGTGCAATAATTTGAACAAACAACTGCGGGGGCAACAACCTTAATATTATATCCTGCTTATTTTCGAAATTGCCACTTTCATTAGGAATAGAAAGCCTGTCCACATAACAACTGTCAATACTCCAATCTATATTATTTGTGTCCCCCATGTTTGATGAGCAGCTCTACAACCTCCTCATGCCCCGCCGCCCAATGCAATGGAGTGGTATCAGTACCGTCAGCAGCATTTACATTGGCGCCTTTTAAAATAAGCAGTTCTGCCACATCCTTATGGCTCCTATAAATAGCATAGTTCAGTGGAGTCCACTTTCTACCGGTCCAACCTTTCTCCATGGTAACAGCATTTACATTGGCGCCTTTTAAGATAAGCAGTTCTGCTACATCCTTATGGCCCCGATAGGCAGCCCAATGCAAAGGAGTGACTTTTACATTGTTAACAGCATTTACATTGGCGCCTTTTAAAATAAGCAGTTCTGCCACATCCTTATGGCCCCGATAGGCAGCTAAATGCAACGGAGTTAAGCCATTTTCATCCCTAACATTTACATCAGAGCCTTCTGCAATTAAACTCTTTACCTTTGCCAAGTCTCCTTCTTTAGCAGCTTCGTGTACGGGCTCGGCTACAGCAAAACCACTTAGCGAAAAAATTACTGCATAGATATATACCATTATAAGTTTCCATCGCTTACCTAAATTAAACATAACAAACCTCCTTGTTTTTTAGTTTTAGGAAAAGTTTAAGGAAAATCAGTATCTCATTTAGCGGGAAAAGAATTTAGAAGTTGAGAACCGATTCAACGATGAGTATGAACGCTGATAACAATTTATTAGAACTAACAAATGAGGGTGAGATTGAGCTTCAGATAAGCACAAAGTTAAAATAGTACGGGCACCATGTAATGTCAAGAAAATTCAAGTACCGATATATTGAGAAACTACCAACTATCAAACTAAACGAAATTATTTCATATATATAAGCAGTATCACAATTTTTCACCACATATCAGTAGTTTAGGTTATAGCAGAAGCCCAAAATTTTAAACTGCGATATACTGAAAGA
>JAIVXD010000047.1:0-10644 GCA_048636195.1 Anaerolineales bacterium | reverse complement strand
AAGGAGAAAAGATTGGGGATTGGTTTGCTGTATTGGATTTTGCAGTCAGCGCATTCAAGTAAGTTGCTGAATGCAAGGTGTCGGATTCCATGCCGGTCTTGCCTTATCCACAAATCCAACCTGTTCCGTCCAAAGCGGAATGCCTGCTCTAAGGAATCTATAATTCGCGTCCTATCTTTGGGCCGCAACAAGACCCTGTCTGCCACCACATGGATTTCCCGGGTGTCATTTACATTCTGCCATTTCTCAAGGAGGCTGACCGTGCCATCGGCAAAAAAGCGGGTAAAGCCCATCTGGACCAGTGAATTGATCCCCTGGTCAGCAGAAAGCCCCTCAATGGAAAAAGGGAATGTGATCACGACTTCAGATCCGGGGGGAAAATCCTGCAGGCGCTTCCACACATATTCCGGAGTTTCAGGGTCCACAGGCTTACCGCACCTCATGCAGTGGAGTTGCCCCAGGCGGGCGAAAAGCAACTTCACATAGTCCGTGATCTCGGTCATGGTGCCGACGGTGGAGCGGGAGGTGCGCACCGGGTCTTTGCGGTCTATGGCAATGGCAGGCGGGATACCTTCAATCCTGTCCACCACAGGCCGGTCCATACGATCCATGAATTGGCGCGCGTATGGAGAGAAGGTCTCCACATACCGGCGCTGGCCTTCAGCATAGAGTGTGTCAAATGCCAGGGAAGACTTGCCTGATCCGCTAACACCGGTGACTACCGTGATCCGGTCTAATGGTATTTCAAGGTTGAGATTTTTAAGATTATTTTGCCGGGCGCCTTTAATCCGGATAGCACGATTCTGCATCTACTTTGTTGCCTTTCTGTGTTATCTAAAGATTCTAATGATTTTTAAGGGTGGAGATGTTCTTTAGGCAGGGGGAATTAGAAGAGGAGAATCCCTATATCACAGATTTTCTACTGTGAATTCCTTCTCAAAGGTCAGAGGGGAGCATTTCTTGAGGTTCAGTGAGTAAGAACTCGCCTTTTTCTATCCAGCTTTTTAGAATGTGAGCGATTTCAAGTGCCCTGGTATACGAAGACAGGGGGGAGGTGGAGACGTCCTGGCCTTTAAAACGGATTGCACCGCTCTTCAATTCTGCATAGCTCACCTGCCCCAGGCTGGTTGACTCCCCCTTCGGATAATCGTTCCCGTAATCGATGATCTGGGTGAATATATCTTCATCTGAAATGCCTGTAAAACGTGCCATCTCTTCATTAAGGATGGGTATGGGCACTCCCACTCCCACTGCGAGGGAGCATCCGTAACCAAGCATGCTCACTCCCGCCACCCATCTGGGATCCATCTCTTTTAAATTGCCCATAACCATAAGGGTTCCCGCGGGAGACAATGGTACTCCGTGTTTGTTCCTTTTCACATTAGGGTTATGCTGCGTTCCCGGGCCGATTACATACCCCCTGGCGCCGCCCAGAAAGATCCTCGTCCCCAGCCCAATGGTGAGGTAATAGGGGTCATTAAGGAGGGGGCTTAATTGGCCTGAGGAGGAATAGTTTGCATTGCCTGCATTCGGTTTCAGGACCCCCATGTAAGTGTAGATGGTCTTTTTGGATAAATTGACAGCGCAGTTGTAATTCTGGTAAGCATTCCTGGGGTTTAGCAGTGTTGAATAAGGGAGGTCTTCCAGGGTTATCTTTTTCTTGAAATCACGGTTTGGATAGCAGTCAGTTCCATAGGCCGTAACCTTTAAATTTATTTTTTTACCAGCCACGAGATCATGGATGACATGGCCCCCGCCGTATTTGAATTGCCCCGGGTGGACTCTGTTTAAGGGGTCATCCTCAGCAGGCGCAGTAGCGCCAATATAAACATCTACAGCGGCCAGGCCTGCATAACATGGCACACCATTCAACAATACCCGAGAGGACTTGATACCTGGTTTGGCATGACCAAAATTGATAAAAGCGCCTGAGGAACACATGGGGGCGAATGTCCCTGTTGTCACCACATCAACCTCTTGAGATGCCTTTTTCGGCCCCCTCTTTTTAATGAGATCAGTCATCTCATCGGCTGTGACCACAACAACCTTTCCTTCTTTTATCTTACGGTTAATGTCTTGAATTGTTTTAGTGGTCTTTTTTTTCGCCATTCCTGGTTGTCCCCCAAAGATGCATTTGGCCCCATCATAAAGCCTATCCTCCGACCTGACAAGCAAAACTTTTGGTAACCAAATACTATCATTCTCTCATTCTCAGCAATTCTAATTATGGCTTCCACCTGGTCCTGCATTAGCAAGGTCTGAAGGTTAAAATTAGAATTGCTGTACCATTCTTGACTTTTCATATACCTTCGGGTAATAATTACCGCGTGTTGAATATGTTTTACACGGGGAATGGTCTTTCTGAAAATCTTTACCTTAACGAATTAAAAAAAACAGATGGGAAATAATATCCAAATCGGACCTTTGACCATCAGCTCAAATGGTCCTTTTTTTCTGATTTCAGGCCCTTGCGTAATTGAAGATGAGGCCACAACTTTAGAAGTTGCCCGCTTCTTGATGCAAATTAGGGATGAGCTGGATATCCCGATTATTTTTAAAACATCGTACGATAAGGCCAACCGTACGTCTTTGAACTCGTTTAGAGGGCCAGGCATTGAAAAAGGGCTTGAAATCATTCAGAAGGTTAAAGACGACACCGGGTTGCCTGTCCTGTCTGATGTGCATCAAATCGGAGAAATAGAAAATGCAAGAAAGGTGCTTGATGTAATTCAAATTCCTGCATTCTTGTGCCGTCAGAGCGATTTAATCTTGGCTGCAGCGCGGACAGGCCTGCCCATTAATATTAAAAAGGGGCAGTTTCTCTCGCCATGGGAAATGGGACCGGCCATTGAAAAGGTGACTTCCACTGGCAACCACAATATACTTGTCACAGAGCGGGGGAATTCTTTCGGCTACAACAATTTAGTGGTTGATATGAGATCCATCGCCATAATGAAGGGTTTTGGGTTTCCTGTGGTGTTCGACGCTACCCATAGTGTGCAGCTTCCGGGAGGGGCGGGAACGTGCTCGGGAGGCCAGAGGGAATTTGTAGGCCATCTGTCCAGGGCTGCCGTTGCGGCCGGCGCTGATGGCGTGTTTATGGAAGTTCATCCTGATCCGGAGTCTGCACTCTGCGATGGACCTAATTCATTGCCCCTCAACGAACTAAGGCCGCTATTAATCAAGCTTAAGGAGCTCCATAATTTGGTAAGATAATGCTAAATGAAAAGGCTTCCAAGATTAAATTGCTTTTGCTCGATGTGGACGGAGTTATGACAGACGGACGTATCATCATGAATGATCGGGGAGAAGAGACCAAGGCCTTTAATGTAAAGGATGGCCTGGGTTTGAAAATGCTTATGTCCAGCGGTTTGGAGGTGGCGATTGTGACAGGCCGGAGATCACAGGTCCTGGCACACCGATCCAGGGAGCTGGGAATCGAAGAAGTTTATCAGGGCGTAAAAGACAAGAACACCGTATGCCAGCAGTTGAAGAAGGCCAAAAATCTTAAAAAAGAACAGGTTTGCTCTTTGGGAGATGATATCCCTGATCTTGCCATGTTTACGGAGTCAGGCTTGTGTATCGCCGTTGCAGATGCGGTCAAGGAGGTTCGTGAAGCGGCTGATTTTATTACAAAAAACAATGGAGGTTTTGGGGCTGTGAGGGAGGCGTGTGAATTAATTTTAAAATGTCAGGGGAAATGGCGTGATGCCCTGGCCGCTTTTACGGGAGAATAGGCTTTACAGAACAAAAAGGTCGTTGGTATAATATAGTGATTAATGAAAAGTTCCCTTTTAAGACAATGGCCACTGATTGGATTAGGGCTCGTGCTGGCCGCGGTGGCTTTCTACCTTGTAAGATCCGGGAAAGAGCTTATCCAGGGCCCGCTTTTTATGGAGGCCATGTCAGGTGCAGGGGTCAAGCTCAGAGACATCCAATACTCCCAGGACGATCCGGATAAGGAGTTGAAGTGGGTTCTTAATGCTGGTGAGGTGAGATTTTCTGAGGACAGAAAATCTATATTTTTCCAGGACTTTCATTTAAAGGTGATACCCGAAAACAGGCCTTTCTTCGAACTCAAGGGGAAGAAGGGGGATTATTCAAGGGATTCTGGAGAAATTAACCTCTGGGGGGATTTGGAGGGGTTTTCTGAAAATGGTTACAGGATTTTTACCGAGCACCTTTTGATTAATGAAAGGCTCGGCCATGTAAGTACGGAGGAACCGGTCAAGATATTTGGCCCATTTTTTTCGGTTTCGGGTAGGGGCCTTTTAATGGATTTGGAAAAAGAAAGTGTTAAAGTACTGTCAGATGTTACCACTACAATAGAACAGGAGTCTTTGATTTAGTGAGGGGCGTAAGATACAAGCCATTTTTTTTGGTTGCAACTCTTCTGGTTGGCCTTGCAGTCACGGATTCTGTTGGGTCTGAAGTTTTAGAAAAACAGACTGCAAAGGATGATCCAAGGCCGATAGTCATCAAGTCAAAGACCCTGGAAGTGAATGATAAAACAAAAGTGGTGACATTTGAAGGGGATGTCAGAGCTGAGATCAGTGTTAAAGGTGATGATTTTGTGATAGACTGTAAAAAAATGCTTGTTTATTACAAAAACCCGCCGTCCCAACAGCAAAAGGTAGAATCGGAGACAAAGATTGACAGGATCGTTGCCACCGGAGATGTAAGGTTTAGCCGGGGGCAGGGAGGCGTTGCAACAGCAGAAAAGGCTGTGTATTATCAGGAGGATGAGAAAATCGTGCTTACGGGCAGACCCGTTATAAAACAGGGAAAGGATTCCGTAGAAGGCGATAAAATAACTATTTTCTTAGAAGAAAATCGGCATATTGTGGAGAGTCTCGGAGATAAAAAGGTAAGGGCCATTATCTTCCCCAAGAGCGAAAAAAGGTAGCGCCTGTGACCGTGGCTCATGAAATACTCCAGGCAGAAGGTCTGGTAAAGGTCTACAGCGGGAAGAGGGTAGTTGATAATGTAAGTATAGGGATTGAAAGACAAAATATTGTTGGCCTCCTGGGTCCCAACGGAGCCGGTAAAACCACGACATTCTATATGATTGTGGGTCTGACACGCCCTTATGAGGGTAAGGTTTTCCTTGACGGGCAGGATATTACGCATGATCCCATGTATCTGAGGGCCAGGAAAGGAATCAACTATTTGGCCCAAGAGCCTTCTGTATTCCGGAAGTTGACGGTAGAGCAGAATTTGCTGGCCATTTTGGAAACGCTGGATATCCCGGCCCGTGAAAGGAAGTTAAGGCTTAAAAAACTTCTGAACGAACTTGACATTGCCCATTTGGCAAAACAGAAGGCTGCGTTGCTTTCAGGGGGGGAGCGCCGCAGGTTGGAAATTACCCGTGCTCTGGTCACAGAGCCGAGGTTTATATTGCTGGATGAACCGTTTGCGGGAATTGATCCGCTCGTATTAAATGATATTCAACAGATCATCAGGCAATTGAAAGATCGGGGCCTGGGTATTCTCATATCAGACCACAACGTTCGGGAAACTTTAAGTGTATGTGATACTGCGTACATTATCAGTGGAGGAAAAATCGTCGAACATGGTCCTCCGGAAAAGATCGTTCAGAGTGAAATTGCTCGATGTGTGTATCTCGGGGAAGATTTTTGTATGTAATATTCCCGGGTTAAGATGGTAATCTTTATATTATGGCTTTAGAATTAAGACAATCGCTGATTCTTTCCCAGCAGCTTATCATGACTCCCCAGCTGCAGCAGGCTATCAAGCTCTTGCAGCTATCAAGGCTTGAACTCCTCGACACCATCACTCAGGAAATGGAGGAAAACCCGCTACTGGAAGAACAGGCTGTGTCTCCGGCTGAGGATGATATAAAAACCGAGGGTGATACAAAAACCGAGGGTGAGAAAGATGAGCAGGGGGAGGATATTCCTGATCTCCCGGAAGTGACAATCGAGGAACATGTTCGGGATGATATAGACTGGGAAAACTACCTGTCCGAATACAATACCAGTTGGGCGGAAACTTCTTACGAGCCAAAGGATACTCCTTCCTTTGAAAGCACTACATCCTCCAAGACCAATCTGTACTCCCACCTCATTTGGCAACTGAACATGAGCAGTCTTGATGTGGAGCAAAGGGAGATTGGTGTTTACATTATCGGGAACATGACTGAAGATGGATATTTGGATATCCCGCTGGAGGAGATATCTCGAGTCACGGGGTATCCAATGGAAGGGGTGCTTGGAACGCTTGCTATTATACAAAATTTTGATCCGGTTGGTGTAGCGGCCCGGGACACACGGGAATGTTTACTCATCCAGATCAGATTCCAGAATCTCGGCGGGACGCTTGTCGAAAAGTTAATCACAGATCACCTGGGGGACCTTGAAAACAGAAAATATGATCAGATTGCCAAAAACCTTTCGGTGCCGGTCACTGATGTCCTTGCAGCGGTGACCGTCCTGCAGGGGCTGGAGCCAAAGCCGGGCAGAATCTATTCGGATGAGGAAACGATATACATAACCCCAGATATTTATGTCTTTAAAGTAGGTGATGTTTATGAAATAGTGCAAAATGAAGACGGTCTACCCAAACTGCGAATCAATGCCTACTACAAGGATGTCTTGCGTGGTGGAGACTCATTATCCGATAATGCCAAGACATATATCCAGGAAAAGCTGAGATCAGCGGCATGGCTGATAAAGAGTATCCATCAGCGACAAAGAACCATCTACAGGGTGACAAAGAGTATTGTCCGGTTTCAAAGGGATTTTCTGGATAATGGGATTGCACATCTGAAGCCCCTTGTCCTTCGTGATGTAGCTGAAAACATCGAAATGCATGAATCAACTGTGAGCAGAGTGACAACTAATAAATATGTCCATACGCCACAAGGAATTTTTGAACTGAAGTTCTTTTTTAACAGCGCTATTCGGAGTGTTGAGGGAGATGCTGTTGCCTCGGAGAGCGTGAAAGAACAGATCCGGAAAATCGTCAAGATGGAAAAAGCGACTAAGCCGTACAGTGATCAAGATATTTCAGATATCCTGATAAAACTTAATATAAGGGTTGCACGACGAACCGTTGCGAAGTACCGGGAAATGATGGGCATTTTGCCATCGAGGAAGCGTAAAAACCCGTATTAAAGTATCTCTTTGACTCCTTGCTTTTCCTTTGGAAACTCACTATTCTTGGAGGAATATTTTATGGATATTACGGTGACATTCAGACATACAGAGCCAATAGAAAGTCTAAAAACCTATGCCGAAGAAAAGATTTCCAAGATCAACAAATATCTTGATTCCCCTATGGAAGCTCATATCGTATTGACCGTTGAGAAATTCAGGCATCAGGCGGATGTGACTCTTAATTTAAACGGTACTCTGATTAAAGCCGTTGAAGAAACAGGGGATATGTATTCGGCGATTGACCAGGTAATGGACAAGACTGAAAAGCAAGTCAAAAGGCATCTATCCAAAATAAGAAACCACCGATCAGAGAATTTGAAAAGTGAAGACAGGTCTGTGATTGGGGAGACAGATGATACAACGGCATTCGGTCAAGATGAAACTGTGATAGAGGTTGAAAAAATGGTTGCCAAACCCATGGATCCGGAGGAAGCTGCTATGCAACTCAATCTCTCTCGACAGGAATTTCTTGTTTTCAGGAATGCCAAATCCAGAGAAATTAACGTGATTTACAAACGATCGGACGGTAATTTAGGGCTTATCGAACCGGTCAGCTAAAATTAATGTTTAACGGTATAATGGATTGATAGGATGAAACTTCCTGAAATAATACAAGAAAATAATATTATCCCGGAGCTTAAGGCAAAGGACAAAAAGGGCGTTCTGGAGGAACTGGCAGAAGTAATATCCAGGCATGAGCCCTCTATAGACAAAGGGGCGCTTGTCAAAGTCCTCGTAGAGAGGGAACGACTGGGGAGCACGGGCATCGGTGACGGTGTAGCCATACCCCATGGAAAAATGAACGGTGTCAGCCGTCCCATTATCTCATTTGGAAGAAGCAAGCAGGGGCTTGATTTCGATTCTATGGATGGGCAACCCGCTCATCTGTTTTTTCTCCTCATAGCGCCAGAAGACTCTTCCAGTGTTCACCTGCAGGTTCTGGCAAAGATAGCAAAAATCCTGAAAAACAGAGACTTCCGTAAAAAGTTGATGGAGCCCGGCACTAAAAAAGAACTTTATCAAACGATTGTTCAAACCGATGAAGAATTTTAATTTTATTGAAAGGTTGTCAGGAAAGCCATGATAGGATTGCTAATTATTTCTCACTGCGACTTGGGGAAAGAATTCTTGAATGCTGCTAAATTTATTGTGGGACAGCTGAAGGCCGCTGATGCCATTTCCATTACCCAAACGACTGAGAGTGAGGAACTTCTGAAGACGATTTCAAAAAAAATAAAGGAACTTAACAGTGGGAAAGGGGTTCTTGTCCTTACTGATATGTTCGGTGGGACCCCGTCTAACCTGAGCCTTTCTTTCTTGAAGGAAGAAAGCGTAGAGGTTCTAACTGGCGTCAATCTACCCATGGTTGTTGCCGTGGCCCAGGATCGAGATCGCCTTACATTGAGTGAGTTGGGCGAAAGGGCCGAGCAGGCTGGCAAAAGAAGCATAGCTTTAGCTGGAAAATTACTGCAATCAGAATGATTAACTATGTTGAGATTACTGAAGAAAATTTTTATATGAATTCAACAGAAATAAGGAGGTAAGATGTAGAAAATGTCTTTAAAAGTAGCTATTAATGGTTTTGGGCGAATTGGCAGGATGGTATTCAGGGCGGGACTCAATAATGCCGATATTGAATTTGTGGCAGTAAATGACCTTACCGACCCTCCAACTTTGGCGCACCTGTTAAAATATGATTCAGTCCACGGTATTTTGGGTGCTGATATCTCACATACGGACCATTCTTTGATTGTGAATGGAAAAGAAATTGAGATCTATACAGAAAAAGAGCCTGCAAGATTACCATGGAATGACATCGGGGTTGAAACGGTGTTCGAATGTACGGGCCTTTTCAGGGAACGGGATAAGGCTGCTGACCATCTGGAAGCAGGGGCCAGGAAGGTGATTATTTCTGCACCTGCAAAAGGGCCTGATATCACGGTGGTCATGGGTGTAAATCATCATGAATATGATCCCGAAAGGCACCATATTGTTTCAAACGCCTCCTGCACAACAAATTGTCTGGCACCGCCTTGCAAGGTCCTTCTGGACCATTTTGGGATTGAAAAAGGACTCATGACCACGACCCATTCCTATACAGGAGATCAGCGGTTGCTCGATTTTCCGCACCGGGATCTTAGAAGGGCACGGGCTGCGGCCCTGTCCATGATTCCAACCACCACAGGTGCTGCGAAGGCCGTCGCTTTGGTCCTGCCCCAATTGGAAGGAAAACTGAACGGAATGGCTATTCGTGTACCAACGCCCAATGTGTCGGTGGTAGACCTTGTTGTCCAACTGGGAAAATCTGCTACGGTGGATGAAATCAACAGTGTCTTCAAGGAAGCCTCTGAAACCAGCCTTAAAGGAATTCTGGCTTACAGTAATGAACCTCTGGTTTCCACGGATTTTAATGGCACCTCGGTCTCCTCAACGATCGATGGCCTCTGCACAATGGTGGTTGGCGATATGGCCAAGATCCTGGCCTGGTATGACAATGAATTCGGCTACTCAAGCCGCATGATAGACCTGGCTCTTTATATGGCGGGCAGTTAATTTCAGGAGTGTGAGAATAATGGAAAGAAAACCTTTGATTGCTGGCAACTGGAAAATGAATCTGGATCTTGACGAAGCTGTTTCGCTCGTTAACGCCATTGCAGATAGTATTTCGGATCTTCCGGAGGTGGATGTGCTGGTGGCCCCCCCATTTACGGCCCTAACCGCAGTAAAACAGGCCATTGGGAACTCCAAGATTTTATTGGGTGGCCAGAACATGCATTGGGAAATGAGTGGTGCATTTACTGGTGAGATATCGGGGAGGATGCTGCAGGAGATTGGGTGCACCCATATCATTTTGGGTCATTCAGAAAGAAGAATGCTTTTTGGCGAAACGAGCGAAGTGATTGATCTCAAGGTGAAATCAGCAGTGGCCCTGGGTCTTGTCCCGATTTTGTGCATCGGGGAGACCCTTGAACAAAGGGAAGCCGGCCAGACATTTGAGGTGATTGAGGATCAACTGGTTGCTTCTTTAAAGAATTTCAGGGTGGATAAGGACTTGCCGCCTTCTACAGTCTTGGCTTATGAACCTGTATGGGCAATCGGTACGGGTCTAACCGCTACCCCTGAACAGGCGCAGGAGGTCCATTATTTTATCCGGAAGTGGATTGAAAATAATTTTGACTCCAAGTTAGCCCAGCAGATCAGAATACTCTATGGTGGGAGCGTAAAACCGGATAATGTTAAGGAACTTATGTCAGAGGCCGATATAGATGGCGCCCTTGTAGGAGGCGCGAGCCTGAAGGCAGATTCCTTTGTCCGGCTCATTCGTTTTCAGGAAATGTAATTTTTATTGCAAAATAATGAAATTTGGATAAAATAATAGATATCTATTGCTCAAAAAAAGTAAGTTCTCAATAAATCCGGGCAGTTCGGCTGCTTCCCCCTTTTGAAAAGGGGGATCGAGGCCTGC
>JAIVXD010000046.1:0-10782 GCA_048636195.1 Anaerolineales bacterium | reverse complement strand
TTTAGAAAATATCAGGAAGAAATTGAAGATTTAGCCAACACGGATGATAATATCCCGGCATATAAAATATTATTAACGCAAGCGGCGCCATTGGCAGCTGTAATGGCCGAAAATATTACACTTTTAATAGACCTTTAATAGGTTTCCAATTATTTAAATATGGGGTTAAATCTCTGTCTTTGTTTTTGTATGAATGATTTGCAAGTAAAATTTGATCTTGTTTTTTTAAATTTCTTGTTTCCCACGCTTTATTCTTCTCAGTCACCCAAATATATGATTGGATATAATTTCCGGATCTGTTTAAGGAGTCAAATAGTTGTATCAATGTTTCAGGTTCAATAATAATGAATTGTAAATCTTTATCATTAAATCGATGCAAAGCGAAAATCCAATAATCCGCATTTGATTTTTGAATCTTTGATCTATTTAATGTCCACCAACCACAAGCACGAAGACCTTTTTGGAATAACTTATCCATATGTGTAGTAAGGAAATCTTTTGAAAATTTAACTTGGATAGATACAATCTTTGAATTGTTAGAATTTGTTAAAAGTAAATCGATTCCTTTGTCTTTTGAAGGCACCCATACACTGATGTTTTTGAAATGGGATTCAATATAGGAACCTACTAAATATTCGCCAGCATGAATCGTAAAGAATGGTCGCATAATCAAACTCTGAAAATATTTGGTACTCAAAAAACGTGGGATATCTTGCCAATATCTGCCATAATCAGTATTATCAATATGTTGCGATATGTGTTACATACATGCAACTGGGATAGAGATTCACAGTTGAACCTGAATAAATAGCCTACCACAACATATTGTATTTGGCCACCCTTGCTCAATGCAATTCGTCGGTCTACAATTCTTGCCAACAATTAAGCGACTTGCTGATCGAATTCATTCCAGGATACTTCTGGTATCATTACAAATTTCAATCTCTTATTATTCCAAAAATAGCAAAAATCGAAACCCTTAACACAATTCTCACCGGCGTGCTGGGCGTTAGCCCCGCACCTCCGTGTGCAGCGACGTATCATACTCTTTCATTTTTGTTTAGTCATCTACCCTGACAATTAATCCTTTTTACCAAGTTCGCTTGAAGGAACACTTATGGGAACTCCCTCATAAGGAGTCCTTCTTGTAGTTCTATGGGTCTGAACTTCCCTCATCGTTTTCAGGACATCAATGCTGCTTTTTAATCCCTTAGAATACCTGGCCATATTTATGGCCATTCCGGCTATTTGAGCCAGAGCATGGACAAAATTCACATCTTCCAACGTGAATTCCCAGGGTTCAGAAGTATAGACACGCATAGCACCTATTAAATTACCACCAACTACGATTGGCACCGATAGGAGGGAAGCAATTCCTTCTTTCTGGGCTTCTTTCGGATATTGAATTCTCGGATCATCCATAACATCATAGATCGCAACAGGTCCCTCATCCAGCGATTGAGCAATGGAGCGCAATGCACTTAAAGGGCCTTTGTTTATATACTCATCACTCAACCCGAATGAAGCGGCCAACTCCAGTTCATTGGTTTTACGATTGATCAGAAACAAAGAACATCCCTTGGTATCCAAAGCTGTTTTGATGCTTTCTACCGTCATCAGAGCAACCTCTTCCGGGTCCTTGGAATGAGAGATTGCTTTCGTAACCTTAAGCATTGTTTCATAATTGATGAGCTGTTTTTTCATGATTTTCTCCTTTCTAAAAGATTTCAACCCATAAAGTTCGTTGATTTCCTTTCAAAATAATCAGAACTGAGTGCCATCTTTACCCCTCCTTTCGATTCTGGGTTAATCGAAACCCGAAATACAAAGGCAGAAAGACCCAAAAAGTGTTGGGGCAGTTGATATAATCGATGATTTTAAGAAATGAGGTATTTGGACTCCCAACAGAAGATCCGGGGTTCTGTCAGGAGCAGTGTATGCACATTTTGAGAGGATACTCCATAGTGCAACCTCAAAATTGAGGTTAAAGGGTTAAAAGAAAAACCTTATTAGTATGAAACGCCTTTAAAAGAGAAAAGTCAAGGAAAATCTGTTTTAGGAGCTTTACCGATGATCTGGTCAATGGTGTGAAGTAGTTCTTGAGCGAGTCCTTAATGAGCTCAGAAGAATTTTCTCGTATGTGCGTGAACGTAATCGCCGATCTTCCTCATGCGTTCTACCTCCTCCCGGTTAAGTGGACCCAGTTCTAAGGTCCGCAAGGCTTCTTTCATTTGGACAGTGTCTTTCGGTCCACACATACATACGTCCACGGCTGGAATCGAGAGGGCGAAGCGATAGCAATCGCTGGCTGAAGGCGGGGCTTCTCCCGGGGGCATCTTCTTAGCGTTCAACAGTTGGCCCCATCGTGTGGCCGTGTAAGAAATAATGCCTGGTCTCATCTCTTCCTGAAGATAAGGAAACGTCTCCGTTTCTGCTCCCCGATGTGCAGCATTGTACCGGATGTGGAAAAGATCGAAAATATTTTCTTCGGCAAGGTTCGGAAAAAGGGCACGTTTATGGCCGGACAATCCCAGAAATCGGAAGAGCCCCCTGTCTTTCATTATCAAGGCCCTGTCCAGAAGCTTTTGGGCCGGCCGCTTGTTATGCCAACCCAGGATTAGGATGTCGGCGTGGTCTATGTCCAGTGAGTTTAAGGCCCTTTTAAGGAAGGCCTCCATCAGAAAAGCGGAACGCGAGTAACTTTGGACAACAATGACCAAGTCGTCTCGCTTTCCCTGACGGCAGATATTTCTAATGGCCTGGCGCATACCGTTCTTGCGCATCGAGCCCCAATAGAAATAGTTGCAGCCTCTCTCGAAAGCCTCTTCAAAAGCGCTCGCTGGCGCGCCGAAGCTGGAAGCTACCCCAAGTCGACCCACCTCTATCCCAGTCTTTCCTAAAATCGTCGGTTTAATGAAAGGCATCGCAGCGTTTACTGTATTCAAGGTCCAGAGCTTAAGATGTTTTGGTCAGAAGAGGTGATCAAAGGTCACTTCCCCTTGTCTGCTTCGCTGGGCAGATGGAATGGTTCTTTTGGTAATTCGGATGCCTTGTCTTTCGCTGATTTGCCCATAGGTACCGCTTTAATCTGGGCCTCTCGCTCAAGTTCGATGGTCGCCTTGAGATAAGCCCCGTCTTCTACGGAGAAGCGTTTGGCTTTGATAACGCCGTTGAAGTCAGCATCCTTGGTAATAGCGACTTTATCCAGGGCCGTGATGTTTCCAGTCAGTCGGCCGCTGACCGTCACGTTACCGGCGTTGATTTCGGCATCCACATGGCCCTTGGGACCCACGATGAGATGGTACTTCTCCAGAATAACACTACCCTTCACTGTGCCTTCGATGACCAGGTCTCCTTCGCCTCGGATGTCGCCATTGATTGAAATATGCTCCCCAATTAATGTCTTTGCCGACGCGGACACTGGCCTGTTTGTTGGCGTGATGGGGGGGGCTTCGGTCTTGAATTCTTCAGCCTTTGGTGTATCACCTTTGGATTTTCCGAGCATGTTTTCTCCTTTCAAGAATTATAAAGGTTCAGTTCTTAATAACGGCTGCAAAGTATTGATGCTACAACTGTTCAATAGAAATTCCATTCTGGATGGACACTATCTATAGTGCAAAAAAAGCCCCTGAGAAAGGAGGTTAACTCAGGGGCGGGGGTTAAGGTTAGTAAAAAGTTACTGGTGTTTACAGGTAAATTCTTTAGAAAAAAGTTAGGCTGATCGTTAATCATCTCCCTCGTTCATCCAAATAAAGGCTTCCCACGATGCCGTTTTCTTCCCGGTGCAAGCCTCTTTATTTTGGTTAGGAACTTGCCCGGACTTGAGATTCACGCACACCCGAGAAGCTTTTTTACCAAATTCCTCATCAAGATATTTGCTCTTCGGGAAACATTTTGTTTTTGTCAGAAAGACCATACCCGAGAGCAAGGATAAGCTTTCTCTTGGTCTCCACCCTGCAGCTCTTGCCTTTCTCTACCCTTTCAATTGTTAAGGGTGAAACTCCTGCTTTCCTGGCAAGTTCAGCTTTGCTCATGAGGAGTTTCTCTCTGAATTTCTTTATATTGTTAATATCTGATCTACCTTCGGATTATGATTATTACCACTTTGCAGATGCAATCAAGTATATAATTATACATATATTATAGTCTTTGTCAAGGTTTTTTATATAATTTAAATATATTTACATAATTTATTGCATATAGTAGTTGAGCATTAAGATGGTACCACATGTTGTGCTGGTACTTTTCTGATGGGGATTTGTGAACTGAGAGTATCCTTGTGGTTAGAATACCCAACCCGGGTAAACTGGAAAAGTGCCTAAAGTGAACTAAAGTTTGAAGTGCCTATTTATCCCGCTTGCAGCGGGGAAGTTAAGGAGTCGCTTCGCTCTTTCTATTTACATAAAGCAGGAAGAATTTTAAAGGTAAGGAACTCAATATCCAAATCTCTCAATTCACAATTCCCGAATTGGTTCCCCTATAAAGCGGGATGGTCCAAGCTTTGCGATGCGGGTAAGTTGGGAAATCGGAACGCGATATCATCGGCAGTTATGCGAATGGAAGAAAGTAGAAATATTGGAGGAGTTGGAAGACGATGTCCAGATAGAGCATATCCATTTGGTGGTGTCGTTTCCCCTGAAGTAGTCTTTTTTAGAAGTAGTAGTTGACTTTTATTCTGCGCAAGGGGTACAAATTACTAAATGGATAACAATAGAAAGGAGGATTTAAGATGATGAAAAAATTGGTAATTCTATCGTTTGTCGCCTTTTTTGCGACAATAGGGTTGACCGGGGCTGTCGAGGCCGCTGACAAGGTCAAGATCGGGTTTCATGCACCACTAACAGGTTTTGCCGCATCGGACGGAAAATCTGCCTCTGAAGGGGCAAAACTCGCGGTGGAACAGATCAATGCGGCCGGCGGAGTTGGAGGCAAGATGCTGGAGCTTGTGATTTACGATGATCAGGCCAAGGCATCACAGGCAATTCCCATTGCAAATAAACTTATAGGTCAGGACAAGGTTCCTGTCGGTGTGTCCGGCAGCTACTCCGGCCCGACTCGCTCCGCGGCCGGTGTGTTTCAGGATGCCGGGATTCCCTATATCTCAGCCTACGGCATCCACCCGGATATCACCCGGGCCGGTGACTACGTTTTCAGAACCTCATTTCTCGGCGAGATTCAGGGTCGGGCTGGGGCGAAGCTGGTTGGAGAGATCCTTGGTAAAAAACGGGTGGTTATGATTACGCTTCAAAACGATTTCGGCAAATCACTGGCCGCGGGTTTTAAACAGGCAGCCAAAAAGTTCGGTGTAGAGATCATCAATGAGTACCAGTACTCCATTAAGGACAGGCAATTTGGTCCCATTGTAGCCAAAGTCAAAGCAGACAAACCGGAAGCCATTTACGCCTCAGGATATTATTTCACGGCCGGACCCCTGGTCAGCCAGTTGCGCGGGGCAGGCATTACTGCACCCATCATCGGCCAGGAAGGCTATGACTCACAAAAATTCATCGAGATTGCCGGCAAGGCCGCTGAGGGTGTAATCATTACTACCTCCCTGGATCGAGATTCAGACGTGCCTGAGACCAGGAATTTTATTGAGGCATTCGAGAAAAAGGCCGGTTTTAAAACAGATATGGTTGCGGCATCTGCCCATACTTCCATCATGGTCGTGGCTGACGCAATGAAGAGAGCCGGGACCACCACCGATTCCAAGGCCATCCGTGATGCTATAGCCAAGACCGATCTCAAGGTCTCAACAGGCACAATCAAGTTCAACAAACTGGGGGAAGTGATGAAGGCTGTGCAGAACCAGGTGGTCAGGGACGGCAACTGGCACAGGCATTCGGTCATTGATGATCCAAAGCTGTTAGCACCACCATCAAAATAGAGCTACCAAACTTAAAAACCTAATACATGGGAAAGTCTTCGACTTTCCCATGTGCAACTCATTCCTGTTGATGCTGAAGTAAAGCCCACTGTAGGGGAAAGGCTTTCGTGCTTTATCTCGAATTGTTCATTCAAGGTCTCATCTACGGCAGTATGTATGCGATTACCGCAGTGGGACTGACCCTGGTCTACGGTCTTTTGCGCATCCTTCATATCGCCCATGCAGGCCTGTTCACCCTGGGCGGATATCTGGGGCTCCTGCTCACCAACGCCACGGGAAGTCTGATCCTGGCCATACCCCTGGCATCCGCAGCTGTCGGGGTGGTGGGTATGCTTATGTACAGGTTCTGCTACCAGCCCATTCTCGATCGCCCTCCCTATGTTCCCCTGATCGCCTCCATCGGTCTTTTCATTGCTATGGAGGAAATTTTCCGACTGATATTCGGTCCCTATGGACTCACATATATCAATCCTCCCTTGCAGACTCAGATCCACCTGTTTGGGATACCCCTCCGTACGGCGGAAGTGGCCATGGTTGTAGTCAGTGTGGTCCTTCTCGGTGTGTTGTCTTACCTCTCCCAAAATACACGAACCGGCGTGGCCTGGCGGGCTACAGTGGATGATCCGGAGATCGCCACTTCCTATGGTATTGATACTATCAAGGTCCGTTATCTCAATTTTTTCATCGGTTCAGCCTTAGCAGCCGTAGGGGGCATTTTTGTCTCTATTTTGAGCAATCTGGTAGAACCGACCATGGGCGGTGTCGCCGCCTATAAGGGGCTTGCCATTATTGTCCTTGGAGGTCTGGGAAACGTCGCCGGGACCCTGGTCGCCTCTCTTGTCCTCGGTATAATCGAGGCTTTCGGTACCATTTACCTCGGCAACCTTTTGGATCGCGATGCTATCGCTTTTGCTTTCATGATCTTCGTTCTCATGTTACGTCCACACGGGATGTTCTCCAGGAGATAATTCATGGGCATTTATGAAATCAGTCTGGCAACCATGATCTGTATAAACATTATTCTGGCAGTAGGGCTTAATATGATTACCGGATTCTGCGGCCAGATCAGCCTGGGCCATGCTGCCTTTTATGGCATCGGTGCCTACTGCGCGGCCATGGTGGCCAAGGCCGGCGCATCACTGCCAGTATCGCTCTTAATGGGGCTCGTCATGGCCGGGATTGTGGGCGTCATTGTTGGTCTGACCAGTCTCCGGGTACGTGAGGATTTTCTGGCAATTGTGACCATGGGCGTGGGTTTTCTTTTTGTCGGTGTAGTTCGCCAGCAGGAAGCCCTTGGCGGCGAACTTGGGATATCCTCCATTCCATCCCATGGGATGGGTAAATTGGGATTTCTTGCTCTTGTACTTTTCCTGGCTGTCCTGGTAGCGGCATTCAGCCTGCTTATTAAACGTTCCTGGATGGGTTTTGCCTTTGACGCGGTGGCCGATGATGAAGACACGGCCAGCATACTGAGTGTTGATGTCACCGCATACAAGCTGGCAGCCTTTGCCATGGGAACGGCCATGGCAGGATTGGCCGGCGGGCTATACGCATATTTTGCCCGTTTCATCGTCCCGGACGACTTCGGTTTCATTCCGTCGATTACTGTGCTTTGCATGGTTGCGGTAGGCGGAGTAGGCTCTGTTTTCGGTGTAGTGATTGCCACCGTAATCCTTACTTTGATGCCAGAGTTTTTTCGTTTTATCAGCGATTATAAGCTGTTCGTATACGGCGCATTACTCTTTGCAGTCATGCGATTCGCGCCTGAAGGACTGGCCGGATCCGCGCGAAGTCTTGTCCATGCAATTCAGTCAAAGGGGGGAGATGGATGAGTGACCTGATGCAAATCAGTGAGGTCACGGTTGACTTCGGCGGGGTTCGTGCTTTAAGCGATGTGTCTTTTAACGTGGAACAGGGCGAATTCCTGGGTTTGATCGGCCCAAACGGTGCAGGCAAGACAACTTTGCTGCGTGTAATAATCGGTACTGTGACACCTCGATCAGCCAGGTTAGTGTTGTCCGGGAGGGACATTGCTATACTCCCGACATACCGGCGAGCGCGGCTGGGACTTGCCATGACTCACCAGATTGTAAAGCCCTTTCACTCTATGAACATACTGGACAACGTTGCCCTTGCAGCCGGCCACCGTCGTATCAATAGCGCCTTATGGGCCATGAGCTCCTTTAGCCGTTCTGCTGAACGCCGCCGCGCCATGGGTCTTCTGGAGTCGGTTGGTATTGCAGATATGGCAGAGAAAAGTGTGGTGGGTCAGCCTTTGGGGGTCTTAAAACGCCTTGAGGTTGCCCGTGCGTTAGCTATGGACCCTAAACTTCTCCTTCTGGATGAACCCCTTGCCGGTCTAAACCATGTGGAAGCGGCTCGTCTGGCCGATACAGTGGTCGGCATTAACCGCGAGGGCATAACCGTGCTCATGATAGAGCATAACCTCGGTGAAATCCTTAGGACCAGCCAGCGTCTTGTCGTGCTTGATAATGGCTATAAGATTGCCGATGGGCATCCAGCAGAGGTTATGCAGGATCAGGCGGTTCGCACTGCCTACGTGGGAAAGGAAAAAAAGGATGCTGCGTCTTGAAGGCTTGAGTTGCGGTTATGGCCCAATGCAGGCAGTACGGGGGCTTGATCTTGAAGTAACAGAACGCGGAATCACTGCCTTACTCGGAGCCAATGGCGCAGGCAAGTCCTCCACCATCATGTGCATAGCAGGGCATGTCAGGGTCCACGAAGGGCGTGTGATCTATAAAGGAGAAGATATCACTCACCTTTCACCGATGGAGCGGGTCAAAAACGGTATTGCCATTGTCCCCGAGGGCAGACGCCTGTTTTCAAGCCTGACAGTTAAAGAGAACCTCATTGTCGGAGGATATAGCCGCCCGAAAGATCATACTGGGAGCGGAATGGACAGGGTGCTGAACATGTTTCCTCGCCTTGCCGAGAGACTCGGACAGAGTGCAGGTTCTCTTTCCGGAGGTGAACAGCAGATGCTGGCCATTGGGAGGGCACTGATGTCTGAACCGGAACTGCTACTCGTGGACGAGCTTTCACTGGGTTTGATGCCCAAGATCATAGACATCTGTTATGAAGTCATCGCCGAGTTGAACCATGGGGGGCTGACTATTGTTTTAGTGGAGCAAAGCACTCAGCGGGCCCTTGATGTGGCCGATCAAGTCTGTGTTCTTGAATCCGGCCGGACAGTTTGGAAGGGCTCTGCACTGGAAGCCCGCAACAGTGCCGCAATGATAGACAGCTTACTCGGTTTACGGAATGAAAGTGGGTAGACTGGGTCTGCAACGTTAGGGTAAAGAATCCAAGCCCTGAGGATCTGGCTTTGGTAACCGTTCACGGGTTCAGAGTTCAGCGCCGCCTCTAGCGGCCAAAGTTGCCAGTATGATCACACAAGTGACTCTATCTTGTGGAGTCATATACGAGGGTTCAGGGATTGTAGGTTTACCGCAAATCTGAATCCCGCCCCAGTGTGAATTCGTGAGTTCTGAAGGAAGAACGCATGAGAATAGAACGATTTGAGGATATTGAGGTATGGCAGTTGGCCCGGGAGCTAACTCGCAAAGTCTATGGCCTGACAAAGAAGGCCAAGTTTGCTCGCGACTTTGGCTTGAAGACACAAACTCAGGATGCAGCAGGTTCATTTAAAGGGTTCAGAGGTTCAAGGTTCGGGGTTAGTGAAGGTTAACAAAAAAAGCAACCCTGAACCTCGAACCGGTGAACGGTTACAACATACAGTAGTTCCTCGGTTTCTGTATCTCCTATACTAGGTGTTCAAAGATGATGCTTGAGCACGTCATCCCAGCTTCTGCTTTCAAAAGCTCAGAAATATCTACTGTTTTCAGTGAAAACCCCAGGTTTACTAATAATTCGGCCGTTTTTGGGAACCCGGAGTGCATGCATATGGTGTTATTGATTCGAAGTGCGTTGACTGCAAGCTGCTCATCCTGTGGAACAGGAACTATACGAAAGTCTCTGAGAGGCATAAGGTCGAGCCAATGGGGGTTAACCAGCAAGGTATGATCATCGATTGCAATACAGGCAGACTTGAGGTGCAGGCAGCCATTAACGGTTACGGGAATGACCTGGTAGCCTGAGGGTTCTAAGATTCTCCCAAGTGAGTCTGCTCCAGCCAGATTGGTGCGTGGTGAAATCCCTGCAAAGATCTTTTTCCCGATGCGGAGCACGTCACCGCCCTCAAGAGTGGCTGGCAGTTGAATGTGCCTAATGTCTCGATAACTGGCTAACACAGACTCCACATTGCGCACCTCTCCACGGCGTGACTCAACGCCCATGCTTGCCATGACTGCAAGTTCGTCAACAACCACGGCCGTATCCTCGATAAAGGTGGAATCTGGATAGGGGCGATTCACGGATAGCTCGATTACCTCAAGGCCGCAGTCTCTGAGCAGTTTACAGTAGTGCTCATGTTGCCTGACTGCTTGATTGTAATTCTTGTAAGTGGCATGCCGTTGGAATCAAGTATTTTTGTGCCTTTTGGTATGAATACAGAAACATTCAAGATATTGTTTGTTACTTTTATATCTTCCAGCACACACCCATTTTCATCCACTAAATCTGAAAAGTCCTCGCCAGATAACACCTCTATAACTTCACTGGGTGCAGGGGATGGCTCTGGAAAATCTCTATCTAAAAAAGATACACCCAGGTAAACAGCGATTACATTATCCGAATCAGAACTATTGGTAGTATTCTCTCCCCAGAGGTTCCAAGTTACATGTGGTTTCGGTACCCGGTGTGCTCCAACTTGTTCGGGGATCATCTGGTATGAAACCACTTTTCTCTCATGGGGTGCCAGGATAAAATTCCAATTCAAGTCCTGTTTGTTATCTGTTACCGTTTCTTCGATCAAA
>JAIVXD010000045.1:0-10824 GCA_048636195.1 Anaerolineales bacterium | reverse complement strand
CCGCGCGTATGAATCCTCGGGCCAGATCCGAGTGAATGGCGCCAGCCGCTTCAAGCGCCGTATTCCCCTCATGGATGTTCCAGGCCCGCACCTCATCAGAGCCCACGGTAAAAAAACTGATATATCCCACAAGCCCATAAGCCAGCCGGGTCAAACGATCCCGGGCCGATTCCTCAATGCCCATATCGGCCATGAAAAGGTGCTCTTCTTCCGGATCATTCAGGCCGGATAATTCCATCTCAAATTGCCCGGCGAATTCAATGACCCGGTGTTTCTTTTCAATCTCGCTCAAAAGGTCACTATTGTTACCAAAGCCGTATTCGTCCGAGTTCAGGATGACCATCATCGGCTTATGCGTGAAAAATTGAAACCCTCTCACTATCTTTTCCTGCTCTCTATCCAGCTCAAGGTCGCTAATGGCCCGATTCTCGCTTACATGATCGACGATTCTCCGAAGCACCTTTTCTTCTATCTGGAGGGCATTTGTTTTTTTACCCCGCATGTAGGCATGCTCGATCCGCTCCAATCTGTTTTCCGCAATGATCAGATCGGAGATCAATAATTCGTCGATAATTTTTTCGATATCATTTATGGGTGTCGGGGAGGGCTCCGGTTCTTTTGAAAAATTTCGCGCCACAAGGGCTAAAGCGTCCGCATTTTTTATCAATTCCATGCCTGGACCGGAAAAAAGGCCCGCTTTGGCGGATCCTTTTGTTACGCCCACAAAATCAATAAACTCGATTGTGGCAGAGATCGTTTTTTTGGGCCGGTACATTTCAGAAAGACGGCTGATCCGGTCATCGGCTACTTCCACCACCGCCAGATTCGGTTCGGCTTTGGCGTTTGTGTATGCGGTAACCGGGGCCTCCTGTTTCGTCAAGGCGTTAAAAATCGTGGTTTTCCCCGAGTTGGGCAGACCAATCAATCCTATTCTCATAACTCAGTCTCTTTTGCTCGTTTCATCGTCACTCACCATTACCTTCACCATCCTATCCCCCTGCTGAATGGCGTTCACAATCTCTTGCCCTTCGACCACTTTGCCGAATACGGTATGCATACCATCCAAGTGCGGCTGCGGTGAATGCGTGATGAAAAACTGGCTCCCGTTCGTGTTCGGCCCTGCGTTCGCCATGGAGATAACTCTTGTCTCGTGCTTCAGCGGATTATCCGCAACTTCATCCTCAAACTTGTAGCCAGGTCCCCCGCTCCCTGTACCTGTAGGGTCCCCTCCCTGGATCATAAAGTCGTTTATCACCCGATGGAAAACCACCCCATCATAGAAACCCTCTTGGGCCAGAAAAACAAAGTTGTTGACCGTTTTGGGTGCATATTCCGGATAGAGTTCCAACACCAGGTCGCCCCTGTTGGTTTCAATCGTTACCCGATAGGTTTTCTGCGGATCAATTTGCATTGCCGGTGGGTTATCCCACTGCTTCTCAGTCATTGGTCATTCCTCCTTTTGATATTCTAAACGTAAATACTCAGGTTGTTTAGGCTGAAATATCAGGCGATTTCACGGGTTTTGTAGAAGCTGATATCAGGCCACTGCTCCATGTAGAAACCGAGGTTCCATTCACTGGTTGTCAGAAATGCCAGTGTGCCTTCAGAGTCCCTGACAATACCGGCGCTGTTTTTCCTTTCAAACTCAGCCATTTTTTTGGGATCATCGCAGTCAACCCATCTGGCGACTTTATAATCAACCGGTTCATAAACAGCATCGACTCCGTATTCGGACTTGAGCCTGGCCATTGTAATATCAAACTGCAGACGCCCGACTACGCCGAGTATGTAATCGTTGCCCGTGATCGGACGGAAAACCTGGACAGCCCCTTCTTCTGCAAGCTGCTTCAGCCCTTTTTGAAGATGCTTGATCTTTAACGGGTTTTTCAGTCTGACCCTGCGGAAATACTCAGGCGCGAAGTTCGGAATACCTGTGAATTTCAGCGGTTCCTTTTCAGAAAAGGTATCACCTATCTTAATTGTGCCGTGGTTATGAATTCCGATAATATCGCCGGGAAAAGCTTCTTCAACGTTCTCTCTCTCCCTTGCCATAAAGATCGTGGCATTTGCAAAAGAGACTTCCTTGTCGATCCTGTGGTGCATCACTTTCATCCCGCGTGTGAATCTCCCGGAACAGATCCTGACAAATGCGATCCTGTCCCTGTGTGCAGGATTCATGTTTGCCTGAATTTTAAAAGCAAAGCCTGAAAACGGTTTTTCATAAGGCGATACATTACGTGAGATAGCAGTCCTGACGCCCGGGGGAGGGGCCATCTCCACAAAAGCATCGAGCATCTCTTTTACACCGAAATTATTAATTGCGCTTCCGAAGAAGACCGGTGTCTGATTTCCCCTCAGGTAATGTTCAAGCTCAAATGGGTTGGCCGCCCCCTCAATTAATTCAATGTCATCACGAAGTTCGTCGGCCTGGCTTTCAAGATACTCATCCAGTCTGGAATCAGACAGGTCTTTTATAACAATACCGTTCCTTGCTGCTGTGTCCTGCCCGGGGGTAAACAGGTGAAGCTCATGATGATACAGATTGTAGACCCCCCTGAACCTCTTGCCCATACCAATAGGCCAGGAGAGAGGCGTGCATTCAATCTGAAGTTTATCCTCAATATCATCAAGAATATCAAGCGGTCCCATCCCTTCACGGTCAAGTTTGTTTATAAATGTTATTATAGGGGTATTCCTCATCCTGCAGACTTCCATCAGTTTTTCCGTCTGGGGTTCGACCCCTTTAGCGCTGTCAATTACCATCAATGCGCTGTCAACAGCCGTAAGGACCCTGTAGGTGTCCTCTGAAAAGTCCTGATGCCCCGGAGTATCCAGCAGGTTAATTTCAAATCCCCTGTATCTGAACTTCATTACTGATGTTGTTATTGATATCCCGCGCTCCTTTTCAATTTCCATCCAGTCGCTCACAGCATGCCTGGCTGCTTTTCGGGCCTTGACAGCCCCGGCCTGCTGGATCGCGCCTCCGAAAAGGAGGAGCTTTTCAGTCAACGTAGTTTTTCCCGCATCCGGATGACTGATGATCCCGAATGTCCGACGTTTATCAACTTCTTTTCTGTTATACTTTTCCATAAGGTTTGTTTATTTACGCAGGCGGATTGCCTTAGGTGTCACCTCAACCAGTTCGTCCTCATTGATATATGAAATGCATTCTTCAAGGCTCATCTGTGTCGGGGGTGTCAGGATCACGTTCTCATCCGATCCTGAAGCGCGCATGTTAGTCAATTTCTTGCCTTTTGCAGGGTTGACCACCAGATCCTGTGGTCTGCAGTTTTCGCCGATTATCTGACCGCGATAGACCCGGGTTCCAGGGCCATAGAAGAGCTTTCCCCGATCCTGAAGGTTGAAAAGGGCATAGGCCACGGTTGTGCAGGATTCCTTGACCACCATGACGCCTTTGTTGCGGTTGCGGATTTCACCTGCAAAAGGTCCGTATTCCAAAAAGACATAATTCATGATCCCCATGCCTTTTGTATCCGTTAGAAACTCCGACCGGAACCCGAGAAGGCCGCGTGTGGGAATCTTGTAAGTCAGTCGGGCTATCCCATTGTCCTGGTTCATCTCAAGTAACTTGCCCTTAAGCGCCCCCAGTTTTTCAATGACGGTTCCCATGTACTGTTTGTCAACATCGAGCGTCAGTTCTTCAAAGGGTTCAAGTCGTCTGCCGTTCTCTTCTTTCATGATGACCTGAGGCCTGGTGACCTGGAATTCATATCCTTCACGCCGCATTTTTTCGATGAGAATGGAGATGTGCAGCTCTCCCCTGCCCGAGACTTTAAAACCTCTGCCGCTTTCCAGTTCTTCGACCAGCAGGGCCGCATCGGAGAGGGCCTCCCTCCTCAGCCGTTCTGTTAGATGCCTTGAGGTGCCGAATCTGCCTTCGGTTCCGGCAAAAGGCGAATCATTTGGAATGAAATGGGTGGAAATAGTGCAAGGGTCGATCTCCACGGGAGGAAGGGGCACCGGATCATGCGGATCAGTGTAGGTTACACCGAGAGTAACGTCATCCATCCCTGCAACGGCAACAATTTCGCCGACACCGGCGATATCTGTGGCTACTTTCTTGTTCCCTTCAAAGCGGTATACCTTACTGATGCGAGCCGGGACAAGCGCTCCGTCTCGCCGGGCAACGACAATGTCCTTGTTGATATTCAATGTTCCGCCCGTTATCTTGCCGATTCCCAATCGACCCAGATAGGGAGAATAGTCAATAGAACTCACCAGCATCTGAAGCGGTGAGAGGGGATCTCCTGCAGGCGCGGGTATATGTGATATGATCTTTTCGAAAAGCGGGTCCATAGATAATCTTGCGCCGGTAGATTCGGAGAGGGTATATCCTTCCTTTGCAGAGGCGAAAATAACCGGAAATTCAAGGATGTGATCCGGGGCGTTCAGCTTGACAAAGAGATCAAAGACCTGGTCGACGGCCCATTCCGAGCGGGCGGCCGGTTTGTCTATTTTATTTATGATAACAATAATTGGAAGTTCCAATGCAAGAGATTTTTTGAGCACAAAATAGGTCTGTGGCATTGGGCCTTCCTGGGCATCAACGAGCAGAAGGGCCCCGTCGGCCATCCTTAGAACCCGTTCAACCTGGCCGCCGAAATCGGCATGACCGGGAGTGTCTATGATATTGATCCGGTAGCCCTTGTAACTGAAGGAGGCATTCTTGGATGTAATCGTAATGCCCCGTTCCCGTTCCAGATCCATGGAATCCATAAAGCGTTCGGCAACATGCTCATTTTCCCGAAACGCTCCGCTCTGTTTGAACATCTGGTCTACCAGCGTTGTTTTTCCATGATCAACATGGGCGATAATGGCGATATTTCTGATTTTGCTCTGATCCATTTGGTGTCCTGGTTTATTTAAGAGACCGGTCATTGTAAATCTATGGTGAAATGACCAGATCTGATGCATTTTTTTCCGAACCTATTAATATGACTTAATCATATAATTATGTCAATAAAAAAATGAAGAACCGAGATCCTCTTAAAAAATGTTGGTTTTGCCACATAATTGCCAAATACCACGTTCCAGACCCGCCTGCCTCGCCTGTCATGTAAGGAACGGGCATATCCCAAGAGGTAAGTTTTACCGTACAAAAAGTTTACAAAACAACGTATGGTGATGAGAATGCAACCTCTGAACCCGTGAACGGTCACGGTATTTTAAGGAACGTCGATGGCAGAACAAATATGACGCGGGGAGGGGGATATGTTATATCGCTCCTATTCATTGACACCTGTGTCCTGATTTTGATAGTGTCCAAATTTTAGACAAACGATATGAATTCAAATAATAACACCACTCAACAACTTAACAACTCAACACTTAACAAAATTTGGAAAGGGATAATAATGGGTCTAATATCCGGATCCGGAAGCTTTACCAGATATCTGGCAGATGGTGCTCTTCCGGAAAATTTCATGGAAGCCCTGTCTGAAAAGATCTCCCGACACTCCTTCCGGAATCTTGATGAAAAATCAATTGATGAACGCTCTGTGGGCTGGGTCAATGTCATGGACATTTTTGACAACCGGTTTATGGGGCTTGAGTTTCTCAAAGAACCTTACATTACCATGTCACTGAGGGTTGATGAGAGGAAAATTCCTGCAACGGCCCTGAAACAATACTGCTTGGAGGCTGAAGAAAAGATCAAGAAAGAAGAGAATCTCGAATATCTGCCAAAAGGACGTCGTTCGGATATAAAAGGCGGCGTCAGGTTACGTCTCCTGAAGAGGGCAATTCCCGTTTCCAGGTGCTATGACATGATCTGGAACTATAGTACCGGCCTTGTAATATTCGGTTGCACTACCAACAGGCTTTGCGACGAATTCATGGAGTTTTTTCTTCAGACCTTTGATATTCAGCTCCAGGCAATCTGTCCTTATACTCTTGCCAGCAGGTTCCTTGAAAAAGAAGGCGCTTCACCCGATCTTCTTGACGGCCTGGGCCCTTTGAATTCTTCGGAGGAGAAATAGTTATGCAGCTGTTGGACAAGGTGAGAAAAACAGAATTCCTGGGAAGGGAGTTTCTTGCCTGGCTGTGGTTCAGGGCGGAAACGGGCAGGGGTCTGTTTGACATGGGCGAGAAGGGAACTGCCGAACTCTGGTTTGACGGAAAGATCACACTCCAGTCAGAAAACGAAATGGGAGCGGAGACAATCATCTGTGCAGGCAGAACCTCAAATATGAGAGAGGCTCGTTTTGCACTTGCAGAGGACAAAGAAGTCGTCCAGGCTACGGTCAAACTGGGTATTGGCGACAACCAGTGGTCTTTTGTTCTTGATTCCACCTGGATGAATTTCAGTACTTTTAAGTCGCCCAAAGTAATGCAGGACAGAGGGGAGGACCCGGACGGGATTTTTTATGAAAAAATGTTCTTAATAGAAGAGGCAGTATCCGCAATGGATGAGATATATTCCTCTTTCATAAAACTCCGTCTTTCTCCTGAATGGGCAGATCAGGAGCGTCCGGCACTTGTCAAATGGATAAGCGAAGGTAAATAATGACACGCAATTACGCCCCAGATCCCGTCCACACTGAATATATGCTGATTGAAAATGATGCGGATCTATATAAGATAGTTGCAGAACTTCAAAAAGAACCGGTGATCGGCGTGGATCTTGAAGCGGATTCCATGTTCCATTATCAGGAAAAAGTCTGCCTTCTTCAGATCTCCACACATGCACTGCACATTGTGATCGACCCGCTCGCCGTTCAAGACCTTTCCCCCCTGGCGCCCGTTTTTGCCGATGCCCGGATCCGAAAGATCTTTCATGGCGCTGACTATGACATCCGTTCCCTGTACAGGGATTTTGGTATTGAGGTACATTCTCTATTTGATACTCAGATCGCCGCAAGGTTTCTCGGAGTCAGAGAAACCGGCCTTGCCAGCCTGCTTAAAATGAGATTTGATGTCTTAAGTGATAAGAAATACCAGAAAAAGGACTGGTCTCAAAGGCCCCTGCCAGCAGCAATGCTCAAATACGCTGTTATGGATATCTGTTATCTTCTTCCTCTGACAGGCATTCTTGAGAGGGAGTTAATAGAAAAGGGGCTGCTTTTCTGTGTGGAAGAAGAGTGTGAACAGCTAAGTGGCGTTCGCCCGAATTCATCAAAAAACAGGCCGTTTTTTCTCAGTTTCAAAGGCGCAGCAAGGCTTGACCCCCGAAGTCTTGCAGTCCTGGAAAAAATCTTATGCTTTCGGGATCAGGTGGCCAGACGCAGAGATCGCCCTCATTTCAAGGTGCTGGGCAATAATCAGATCATGGAGATTGCCCGAATCAAACCTGAGAGCAAAGCTGATCTCACTGGCATCCAAGGGCTTAGCCCCAGACTGATAGATCATATGGGGAAGTCTCTTATTGAAAAAGTCATGGAGGGATTGAGCCTTCCTGATGAGGCACTTCCTGTATACCCTAAAAAGGCCAGGCAGAGGCTGAAATCCAAAGAGGCAGCCCGAGTAAAGGCATTGAAAAGCTGGCGTGAACGACTAAGCGGGAAGTTGGGAGTTGATCCGGCTCTCGTTTGCACCAGCGCTCAGATACAGGCGATTGCCATCGCAAACCCAGGCGAGCCTGAGAACATGGAATGTATCGAAGACATTAGAAAATGGCAGATTAAGCTTTTTGGCCTCGATATTTGCACTGTTCTTCGGGAAACCGGTTGATATAAGAAATTCTAATACACCAAATATTTTTCCATGAATTGCCTGTTTATAAATTCCCATATCGCCTAACCCTTCCACCCAGGAGAATTAACCGGTTTCCTTTTGATTGGTATCCCCTTCACACCCGAAATAATCATCCTATCACTCGTTCTGTCCATTCCATCTCATTGCCATTGCGTGATGCTGTTTAGTGACTTATGCTTTCAAGAAAAAGACGAAGGAGAAAAGTGACAATGAAATACAGCTTTCAAATGGGTCGTTTGGCAATAATCGGCATTGTTATGGCCACAGCTGTTTTGTTGGCCGCTCCAGTATCTGCTAAGGACTGGCACGAACTTAGGGATTTGGACGATGGGCAATTAGCGGAAAAGATCTCAGAGCTACAAAAGATACTGGATCAAAACCCCTCCGACTATGAAACAATGAAAGGCATAGGAATCACATACCATAGAATGGCCAAAAAGAATGCCAAAACATATGCCCCTAAGGCAGTAGAGTGCCTGACTAAGGCCTTTGAGGTCAATAAAAAGGATTACGAAACCATGTGCTATTTGGGCAGTGCCACCACCATGATGGCGAAGACGACATGGAATCCAATGAAAAAGATGTCCTATGTTAATAAAGGGGCTGCTTTAATGGACAAAGCGATAAGAAAGGATCCGGACAATGTCTCAGTGCGAATGACAAGGGCCTATAATTCGAAAAACCTGCCTTCTTTTCTGAAGAGGGGTCATTTGGCTGTAGAGGATTTTGAATACCTTGCGGATTTGATAGAAAAGAACCCCGAATCCTACGTGTCAATAAAAAAAGACGTCTACACCAACCTTGCCGAGCTGCACAGTAAGGCCGGAGATCAGGCCAAGGCGGAAAAATTCAAAAACCTGGCTGAAACTATTTAGGAGGTGAAAACCATGGCCCTAATTGAAACAAAAGACATCAAAAAGGATTATCTGCTTGGAGAAACGGTGGTACACGCCTTGAGAGGTGTTGACCTGACAATTGATAGGGGAGAATTTGTGGCCATATGGGGGCCTTCCGGTTCGGGCAAAACAACCTTGCTAAACCTCATTGGCGCCATTGACGAACCCTCATCAGGGCAACTATTCATTGAGGGTCAGGAAGTCGCCCTGTTATCGGATAATAGACGAACCGAACTCAGAAATGGATCCATCGGCTTTATCTTTCAAGGGTTTAATCTGATCCCGGTTCTTTCTGCCGTTGAAAATGTCATGCTGCCTCTACAGATAAAAGGCGCATCTTTCTCTGAGTCGAGAGACAGGGCACTCAGTCGTCTCGATGAAGTCGGCCTATCCGATTATGTCCGTCATAGGCCCGATAAGATGTCCGGCGGCCAACAGCAGCGGGTTGCCATTGCAAGGGCCCTGGTTGCAAACCCATCTTTAGTGATTGCCGATGAACCAACCGCTAATCTGGATTCGGACACATCCCGGAGTATTATTGGGCTTATGCGGAGTCTCAATGAAAAGGAAAAAACCACCTTTATCTTTTCAACCCATGACCAGAGGGTTCTGGATAGGGTGGAGCGCCTGGTTCGGCTTGAGGACGGAAGGATCCAGGATGGAGGTGATAAAAAATGATCAAATGGATGAGGATTGCGCTTCGCAATATTCTGAAAAACAAACGCCGGTCCTTTGTGACCCTCCTGGCAATAGCCATGGGCTTTGCGGCAGTGGGTCTATTTCGTGGATATATACACAATACATACCAGGGACTCAGGGAGTCGGCTATCAGGGGAGAAGGTCTGGGCCACCTTACTATCTATAAAGAGGGATGGCTGGAGAAGGGAAAGATCGATCCCGAAAAGTACATGTTTTCTCAAGAAGAACTCCAGAAAATAGCTGACCTTGTGGAGGAGGACGAGGACGTCATTCTGGCCACCCCCCAAATACATATTTCAGGACTTGTCTCCAATGGACGCACCTCCACAATATTCCTGGCTAATGGCGTGATCCCGCGGGATGACAAGACCATAAAAGGGGCCTGGGCTGCCTTCCGGCCGGTAAGGGGTAATGAGCTTAGCGATAAAAAGACCTATGGGGTGGAAATGGCAGAGGATCTGGCTAGCCACCTCGATCTGAAACCAAGCGGTGATGGGGTAGTTATGGCCACCACACTTGATGGCCAGATGAACGCCTTGGATATCGAAGTGGCGGGTGTCTATGACACAGGCAGTGACGCTACCAATGACAAGTACATGCGCGTTCCTTTCAAGTTTGCTCAATCTCTGTACGATACGGAGAAGGCAGACCGGCTGGTGGTGTTGCTGGACAATTGGGAAAAGACGGAGAGGACTCGCAACCGGTTGCTCAGCTCCCTGTCGGGGGCAGGATTTAAGTGCGAAATAAAGACCTGGAATGAGCTTTCCCTTTTCTATTCAAAGGTTAAAGGGATGTTTGATATGATATTCATGTTTATATTCTCCATTGTGTTTATCATTGTGGTTATGAGCGTCATCAATACCATGGGAATGGCTGTCCTTGAGAGAACCAGGGAGATCGGTACCCTCAGGGCACTGGGCCTGAAACGAAGGGGTGTAAGCCTTCTATTCGCAATTGAGGGTGCGATGCTCGGTTTTCTGGGAACCATTCTTGGCATTGTATTGAATATAGCCATTTGGGCGATCATTCGCACGATTGAACCGACCTATATCCCGCCGGGAGTCTCGACACCGGTGCCTTTGATCGTCAATCTGCTGCCTCAGGCCATGTTTACCTTGATGGTTTTTTTGATTTTCCTTTCACTGATAGCCGCCATCCTGCCTGCCAGACGCGCGGCCAAACAGAATGTAGTGGATGCGTTGGGGCATGTCTAAGAATTGACAATTGACGATTGAGGATTGACAATTAGAACTTATTCATAAAATCGACAATCAAAGGAGGATGTTTATGTGTTTCAAGTTATACAATCTCTTCGCGATTCCATATAAACTCCGCCTATGGCGGACTCAAAGAAAAGGAAATTTCTATACAATCAAGTTCATAGTTCTGCTTGTGATGGTAGTGTCTGGAATTGTGTTTAATGCAAAATCTGCGCTTGCAGAGATGACGCCCAAAGAGATCCTGGAAAAGGCAGATGAGGCCAGAGGAAATGTGGAAGGCGTGGAATGGACGATCA
>JAIVXD010000044.1:0-10841 GCA_048636195.1 Anaerolineales bacterium | reverse complement strand
GAAGACAGAACTGATCTGGGAAGGGAAGTATGATGAGTATGGCAACAGGCGGGCGGTGGATATGGCAGAAAGTGTTCCGCTTTAAGTTGGTAGCCTGTTTTGATCAACCGTAAACCGTGAACCGTAAACTGTTACGATATCTTTATGGTCAAGATCTTCGACCGCCTCCGGCGGCAAAGGGTAAAAGAGTAAAAGTGCAAAGGGTTATAAAGTCCTGGCGCAACGAAATCCGAAGTAGCAGTTCCTGTACTCAGGGAGGCTCCAGTAGCGG
This sequence comes from Anaerolineales bacterium, assembly GCA_048636195.1. Classification (GTDB taxonomy): domain Bacteria; phylum Desulfobacterota; class DSM-4660; order Desulfatiglandales; family Desulfatiglandaceae; genus 4484-190-2. The sequence continues at coordinate 10,570 of JAIVXD010000044.1, read as the reverse complement.
TTCGCACAGCGGGCGACGTCCCGATTATCGTCCCAAGAACCGCCCCGTAGCAACCTGTATATCTCTTTTTTTTCGTAACAACTATCAGTCCACTCCCAGACATTTCCCGCCATGTCGAAACATCCAAAGGGGCTTCTCCCTTCAGGGAACTCGTCCACTTGAGAGGTTCCGTCAATGAAGATCTCCTCGGTATTGCTTAAGAAACCATCAAACTCATTTCCCCAGGGGTACTTCGCACCTTCTGTTCCCCTGGCCGCCTTTTCCCATTCCTCCTCTGAAGGAAGCCGTTTGCCTGCCCACATTGCGTAAGCTTCAGCACCGTGCCAGGATACATAAATAACAGGGTGGCGCTCTCGCCCCTTTTCAACGATATATCCATAGATCTCTTCGGTTATTCTGCATTTTTCTTCAAAAAAACTTTCAGTCAGATTAATCCATTTTGCCAATGTGTTATTATCAGGCCTTTTTTGATTCAGAAACTCACAATACTGTTTGTTCGTGACTGGAAAAACGTCCATATAAAACGAGGGCAGGTCAATCACTCTCTGGGGTTTTTCATTACTGCGAGCCTCCGGGTCATCCTCCCGGCTTCCGTAAAGAAAGGGACCTGCCTGGACCAGGACCATCTCTGAGTCGTCAATGGCTGTCCTTAATCTGTCCGGGACCTCTTCTGCAGGTTTTATAATACCCTCGGCAGCGCCGAGAAACTCCAGGGTCTCAAAAGCCGACCTTGCAATTTTCAGGTCCTTATCGGTCACAATCTCTTTCAGGGCCTGTACAACCTTTTTACTGCTTATTCCCTTTAATAAACGAATGACATTTGACCTGGTGCCGGAGGCCAGTTCCGCATTGTGAAGAGCGGTGATAAAGGGTCTGGAGGGTTTGCTGACGGCATCTGCAAGCGCGTCCGCAGCCAGGGTGATCTCTTTTTTGAACTTGTCCGTTGGGATGAGCTTTTCCATAAACTCTTCAATAACAGAGGGATTATCAAGAGCCAGACAAAGGAGAATGACCTCTTTCCACCACCTGTTCCCGTAATTTGATAAGAGGGTATCGATCGCCCTCTTGTTTCTGATCTGCTCGGCCGCCAGATATTCCTGAAAACTGAGATGGGTAAACCCGTAATCCGATCCGCTGTACCCCATGAATATGCCGCTCCTGTCCCTGATGTTTGTGAGCAGGGCCTTGGAGTCGATGTCTTGCTTGCCGATATCCTCAAGCGGATCTTCGATCACCTTCCTTATCTCATCCAGCGGCGCTGACCTCCGCTCATCGACCTCGTGAAGCCAAAGAGCCAGGGGCTGGAGTATATTTCTTGCCTCATGGGCTGTTAAAAGGACATCGAGCCCTTTTGCCATATCCCATTTTTCAAGCAGGACGTTTGTGCACTCCTCGTAAAGCTCGACCCTGCGCTGCGGCAGTCTTCCCCTGTCACGGTGGACAAGGGCGATAATTTGCAGCAGCAGAGGGTTTACGGCCAACTTCACTAAATGCTCAGCCTTTTCGATCTTCTCCACCAGAACAAGGGCCTCATCGCCCCCCTTTTTCCGTAACTTGTTCTCATCTCCCTCTGGATGAAGGGCTACTTCCACGGCCTCGAACCACCTGATAAGAAATTCCCTGACCTCTTCCGGGGTGAAATCCCTAATCGAGAGTTCCAGGAGATTCCCTTCAAGCCTGCTTTTACCAAGGTAGCCTCCATACCTGGAGGTCATAACAAACCTTGTATATGGCAAAACCTTTCTTGCCTTTTCTATCCATTTGCAGGTCTTTATCCTTTTGTCCTCGCTTGCTACTTCATCAAGACCGTCAAGGAGCATGATCCCCCGTCCCTTGGCAAGAACGCTTTTCAGGTAATCATCCGGGACCGAGTGGTCCTTCAAACAGCAGCATCTCTTGATAAAATCAAGAAATCCCTCTGCCTCAGGGTCTTTTAATTCCCTCAAAGGGGCGAAAAAGGGGATGATGTTTGGTCCGATCCCGAGTTTTTCTCTGCCTTCACCCTTGACCAGCATAACCAGGATATACTTGAGAAGTGTGGTCTTCCCTGACCCCGGATCACCAAGGATCACCATGTCCTTTGTGTTAAACCGGTCAGCGGCCTCAAAAGCGGCCTTTATATCCAGGGCGGGCAGGTCTCCCAGGCCCATCTTCTCCTGCATTCTTTTTTTGCCGTCAAGATTGAACTCAAATTCCCTGGCGTGTATCTTTGCACGCATGTTGATGTACACCCGCTCAAGCTCAATCGGGACCCGCAATGTGGTCTCAAATCCCTGGGTTGGAAGATGACGGTGTTCGTTAAGGGCTGCCTGCAGATACGGCTTAAAGACTTCATCCTCATCGCTTGGTGTTGTCCTGGGAGGTCCCGGGGTTAGCTTTTTGCCTGTGCCTGGCATATCAAAGACAGCTTCACCGTCTTTTCCCTTCTCGCTTTCCACACACCATATTCTTTTTTGCTTCACAAATTTTCTGTAGTTTACACGTATCTTGCTCCCGCCCCAGTCAAAGGTGATATACTGATATCTGCAGGGCCAATCCGAGTCACTGCCGATGTATGCGCCGCCCGCCACAAACTGATGGATTTCCCCGTCCTGGTCGTGAAAATATCCCCCTGTTGAATTGTGAAGATGGCCCGAGAGCACCACTGTTTTGTTCAAATAGCTTCTGGATATATCTCTGTCTTCAGGCCAAAGCCAATTCAGTGGGTGGTGAAATAAGCTTATTTGAAGATCGATTTTCCCTTTCTTCTTAAGCTCCTCCATTGCGGTCTTTACTTGAAATTCACCGATGGCGATCTCTCTTTTATCTTGAGACTTTCTGCACATCCAGGCTGAATTCAGCCCCACAAGGCCTATACGTTTACCGCAGTCGGCCTCATGAACGTGAACAAAGGGAACAAGACGGTCATGCATACTCTTTAAATAGGCATAGTTATCTTCAATGAACGCGAAGTAGTCTTCCATACCTCTGAGCAGAAAAGACCTGTCATCTTCATCTTCAATCTCTTTATTCAATTCCGACATGTTCTCATAAACTGGAATACCGACGGACTTTGGATATTTCTTCCTGTTCACATCATGATTCCCGGGCACGATGAATAATCTTTTATCGGGAAGTTCCATTGCTCCAAGCAGATCAGAGAAGAATTTCTTTGCCAGCTTATACTCGGATTCAATCCCTTGAAATGCAACATCCCCGGTCACCACAACGATCTCAGGGCGAAGTCCTTTTTCGCGGTCTTCTTTCACCCGTTCAATCAAGGGGTCAAGGACCACTCGCTGGTCGAATTTATCCTCTTCTGAATCTTTGATATGCAGGTCAGAAATATGAAGAATTTTTATTGTCATAATAATTTGTCCGGTTCTAAATTTTGATAAATTCCCCGCCCGGACGTTCGCCTGGCTGCTACCAGCCCGGGCTTGGAATATGCCGCTTCAATCAAGAGATCAAGGATATCAAGTAAAACAGTCTCTATCCGGTCGGCAATCAGGAATTTCTGGCTGCGCGGGAACTTCTCGAGTTTCGGAATGATCCACAGAAGAAAGTCATAGAGCTTCGTTATGGCATCTACTTCTTTGGGCATATCTCAAAAAAAATTCCGGTCGCCTCCGGCGGCAAAGGGTAAAAGAGTAAAAGTGCAAAGGATTATAAAGTCTTGGCGCAACGAAACCCGGTGAGAAAATACCTGAACACTGAGGTGGTCCAGTCGCGGTACGCACAGCGGGCGTTATACCGAGAGTTGTTCCAAGAACCGCCCCGCAGCACCTTTGCTTTCCCCTTCTTATCAACGTACCAACTATCAGTCCATTCACAGACATTTCCCATCATGTTTAAGCATCCGTATGGGCTACTGCCTTCCTGGTACTTTTTCACTGGAGTAGCGTGGCCAATTCCCGATTCATTTGTATTGCACTTCTCCTTGTCAAATTCGTTTCCCCAGGGATAAACCCTCCCATCTACCCCCCTGGCTGCTTTCTCCCACTCTTCCTCGGCTGGCAATCTCTTTCCGGCCCATTCGGCATACGCCCTCGCCCCGCACCATGAGACATATAAAACGGGATAATTTTCAAAGCCAGGTTCCACCACAAAGCGATTGCCATCCTTTCTTATGCGGCATCTCTCGTCTTTATAGCTTCCTTCCAGATTAATCCACTCGCTGCCACCTTCTTGCTGATTGCCCCGCTCATTGAGCAATGCGCAGAACTGGGCATTGGTTACGGGATACTTATCTATAAAAAATCCTTCCTTCAAGCTGGCTATCCGAATGTTATCTTTTTCACCCATAATAAATTGCCCCGGCGGGACGTAGACCATGTCATCCGGGACAGTGATGCCTTGAGGCGGTTCAATCCTTTCGTAGACCGATGCGTCTATGAGTTCCGAAACAAAAAGGGCTGGTTGGTCCATGATCTTTATCTCTTTGGCCTTATCTTCCGGTATCTCTCTTGCAAGTTTTCTGGCAACAAAATACTCCATGAATGACCGGTGGGCAAAGACATAGTAACCCTGAACATGACGGCTGAGAAAGGAACAGTTGCGTATTTGATAATCGAGATTGTCGAGGGATAATTTCAGCATGTCTTTTGTTTCATCGTCAAAATACTTATTTATGGCGTCCTTCAGAGTATTGAAATGCAGTCGGGCCTTTTCCTGCGTAAGCATCCAATATGCCAGTTCCTCCATAAACAGCATAATGTTCTTGGGTACCTTTTCTTCCCTGTGCTGCAGCACAATGGATTGAGGAAGCCGCTGCTCTTCCCTCTCCTGCCACCTTTCTGTGACAATGCGATAGACCTTGCCCGCTGTTACTTTGCCTTCTATGTTTTGCACGGCTTCCAGATCATTGACTATGAGTTCGATCAATATCGGGCGTCTGGCCAGGTCTTTGACATCAAAAACCTTCTCCACCGTTTCGTTCCAGAATTTTTCTGACTCCGCTTTGCCCAAACAAAGATCAAGATACCGTCTTATCTGCTCATCATCGAATAATGAGATATATATTCTCTCAAAACGAGGGTATGTCATCGAACGAGGACCTCGTTCATGGAACTCCTTCCGAACAAGTGTTTCCTTTTCCTCTTCTTCACTTCTAAAGAACTGGGTCCTGCTCGTCAGGATCACCTTTTTGTATTCCTGAGTGGTCTTTGAGAGGTTTTCGATTTCCTTAAGGACGGTCTCTTTATCAAAGGTCAGCGATAACTCGTCAAAACCGTCCAGGATAAGCACGGGGCTTTGGGTGCTGTCTCCGGCTCTGCTTCTTACTTCCCTTTGGATAACCTCGCGCCACCCTTCTGCCATCACAGTCTTAAGCTCGACGACAACCGGTACGTACGCAGATCCGGTCATATCACAGGCAAATTTGTAGCAAAAAGAGGTCTTGCCGATGCCGTAGTCACCAAGCACTGCCAGGAGCTTTCGTTTGGGGTCGTTTAACCATTCAAGAACATAATCGTGAAGAAGGCCCTTGTTTTCCCCCTTTTCATCGTGGCATTTAGATGGAATATAGTGTTCGGGGATGAATTCCTTGTAGTCTATTTGCTCCTGTGGTGGAGGCGGCGATTTCTTCACCAATGGTTCTAATACTACGGTTGTTTTAGGAAAGTCCCATTCAGAGAGCAAGTCATTCACGGGCTCCAGGGTTTCGTTAATTTCCTGTACCAGATCACCAAGGGCTTCCCCAACACTCTGATCGCCCTTCCAGTGCATTCTGACTATACCCGGACTAATTGCAGGCAAAGAGATACTATTTCTCAAGTGCCCTAACCGAATATAGGCCTGGTCCATCTCATCCGCGAGCCTCAGCAGCGCTGCAAGCCGCCGGAGGTTAAGTCCTTTTTGACACAGATTCTGATCTCCGAAATCATTTGAGATATCCCGAAGAGGGCGAATAGATTCATGAGCATGTCCATAGCACACATCGGCAACCGCCTGGGCTGCTAATGGCGCTTCTCCCTTTTTCATAGAAGGAAATCGGTCAAAGAGGTATTTCTTGGGGTCTTTTAATATATACTTCTTGCTTCGTAAGGGATGATCGCTGGATTCTATCTTGCCTTGTTCATTCCTGTAGCCGATGTCATGGAGGTACACAGCATAGAGGAGGATAAATACCTCGGCGGGCTTGAGCTTTTTCTTGAACTCGTCCGGAATAAGTTGGTCCAGGTAACCTTCCAGTCTTTTTGAGTGATCTATACCGTTCTTCTCGTTGCCCTCAAGCCAACTCGAAGTTTCTTCCCTCACTCTTGAGATATGTTCATGGAAATCTATCCCGCCGTCTGTTGTCCTCTTCTCTATAAGTCTATCATCAAGGCGCATCCAAAACCTCTCTGCTTAAGTCCCCAAGCACGGAGCTTCTATCATGGGTGGTGACAGGGAAAATAGTAAATGAAAATTTCTGCAAGTAAATGGTTGGACTGTTGTGCCAAATCAATATATCTTGCCAGTATCTATAATCGCCTGCAAGACGTTTTTGTCATAGATTTGTAATGGATGTCGCAAATCTTGTCAAGCTGTTGACCCAGATTTGGGTCAACCGACAGGCTGGATTGGTATTTTCAGGGGGTGGGGCCGAAAAATGCAGGATAGAACCGTAGTGGGTCACCTTGCAGATATCACAATTTTCAGGAAAAAGTTGCAATTTCCTGGCCTTATCGAAACAGCTTGAGCTCGTTTGATTGGGCAAAGGAAAAATCTGAGTAAGTCGTACTGATGTGTATGTCGTCGAAGATTTTGACTGATAACGCAGTGAAATTATTTATCTGAAAGTCTATACTAAAAATTAACAACGAGCGTGACCGACAGGATGGTATCGGTCTCTTTCAGTGTTGAAGGAACAGGTTGATTATCATACTTGACGACGTAGCTCGTCTTTAGCGAGAGATAGTCGCTCAATGCGGATATCAGCGCTGTTTCTGAATTCACATTATAATTATTGCTATCGTCGAAATCGTGCAGGTATTCCACGGACTGGGAAAATTTGTTCTTATCCGTGAACGCGTATTCATATACGGCAAAAGCACGGCCTCCGAGGTATTCTTTGTCCGTATCATCGGTGTATTTCTCATTGACGTAGTTGAGGCTAATTTCGGCCAAAAGGAAATGTCTTGGCCCAGTGAAAAACTTATACCCTGCACCAGGACCCGCGTAGTACCGCGAGTCAATACCTGCGAATTTGTCCTTTGACCACCCCGCATTGACAAAAGAATATAAATGCTTCGTAAATAGATAGTCCAGGCGGAGGATACTGAAGTAACTCTCCGCATTCTTTTCACCGTCACTTTGTCCATACAGGGCCCCGAGTTTCCATGCCGCCTGAAATTCATCGCTAAATTTATACTTTAGAAGGTTCTTGGCTGACAGGCTTGTAACGTCGGTGTTTCCTCCCGTATCCACAAAGGAAAGTTCCGCCTGGTCACTCCATTTTTTCTCTTGCGCACAAACTCCTGTAACCATGGCAAGAACAATAAACAATGGGATTAAAAATCTTTTTGATTTCATCAGTTTTTCCTTTTGATAAAGGTCTAACAAGTTGGGCTAAAGGCCTCCCTGGCCAGGTCGCATACACGGCGCACAACCAGCTTGCGGTTCAGGTATATCTCAATTTCGGCATCGTCATCCAAAAGGGGTTCAAGCTGCGCCCGATGTGGCTCGGTCCCGTGGGCATAGGGTCTGGGCATAACAGCCAAGTCTGTCCTTGACTCTTGTTCACCCTGTCAGCCACCCTCTCTATACGTTTCTTAAGGTTCCGATCCGTCAGCATCTGCTTCTTCAGCCTTTCGATAACGCTGCTTATAGAGCTGTACTTTTGCATCTTAAACTCGCGGCCTATTTCATTTAGGCTATAGACTGTCACATATTAAATTGCACAAGGCTAGTGTCCTGTCATCTATGTAGTGTCGTAAATATGGCCGTCATTCCCGCGAAGGCGGGAATCCAGTACTGACTACTTCGGTGCTTCTGGATTCCCGCTTCCGCGGGAATGACGAGTGCCTGGTACGATATTTCACGCATGACACGACACTAGAGGGAAAAGGCTGTATTGTAATACGCCGACGACCGATAACGCAGTGAAATTTAATATGTGACAGTCTATATCATGTATCTGATCATCTTTTACAGCATAGCTCTTAACCTTCACTCAGTCAATATATAAGGGTGTTGATTGTTTTCATAAAATAAACTATTAATCTTTTCAACACCCTTAACATATCAATCGGTGGCCGAGGATTTGATAAAAAATATGCTAAAAATACCAAGTTTAACTGGCTGATCTATGACAGGGACGAGGAAGAACGGTTCGTAACCGACGTTATTACCGACGACATATACAATGTGAGTGAATTGCTGTATGGTCCGCAAAATATCTCCGCCATGTTTCTGAGATACATCCATGAATTCCGAATTCGAACAGTTCAATAAGCTCAGGTTCGGGCTGCAAAAGGTTATTATGGAATCTCCCTTCGTGGGCAAGGATAGAGGAAAAAATTCCGGGGATTATGGATCAGATCATTAATGTTATTGAAGAGGTAAAAAAAACGATTTAACAGGAATCTTGAAAGGAGGTCAGTGCTATGAACATGTATCGTTTTTTTCTGATGACGGTCTTTGTGTTTACTTGTGTTATCGGATCAGGAGCGCCAGTAGCGGTCGCTGAAGATGCCCCCTCCACGTCCGGCAAGGCGGTCAGCACCAGGGATCCGGGCATACCTTTAGACCAGCTCGAACTCCTGCTGAAGCCGTTGACGAAAACGGAGCTTGTCATCGAAGCCGATGCTTGGCTGCAGATACTGAAAGCAAAGGTCAAACAGATCAGCGATGCTGAGATCGCCGTCAAGAAGAAAAATGAACAGATAGCAAAAGCGGAAGAAGTGGCTGATGCCGCCAAGGAGGCCAAGGATGCTGCTGAAGAGGCCAGGAAGGCCAAGGAAACGAGCCAGCCGGGATGGTGGCCCGGAGGCCGCCAAGGAGGCCGCGGAGGCTGCTAAAGTGGCTGAGAAAAAGGTGGCGGAGGTAAAAAAAGTGGCTGAGGAAGCCAGTAAGGCTGAAAAACAGGCCGAGGCGGACAAAGCCATACGGGCGGCAACTGAAGATGCTCTGAAGAAAGCGGAAGAGACGGACAGTGCTCATCGTGTGTCGGCGCTGGATGCGGATAAGCTGGATGCGGGTGTAAAGGCATTGAAGAGTAAAGACGCCAAGGAACCGGATAAGCTGGAGAAAGCAGCCGAGGCGGCGAAGGCGGCGGCCAGCGCCAAAGCCGAGGTGAAAATCAAATTGCTCGAGAACGTCACTGATCTGCGGAATGAACGTACCGCCCTGATCGATCGTATGAATGTTGTGCTTAATGAACTCGAAAAGAAGGGTGGCGATGTTGAGGATTACGGTAAGTATGTCACCGCCGTGTCGGGAATCAAGATTGATGTTACCGATTCCTCTGCTGCCTGGATGTCCATGGTCGGCTGGTTGAAATCGGAAGAGGGTGGCTTGCGGTGGGTGTGGAATATCTCCAAATTTCTGCTGACCATCGCCGCATTCTACATCTTGTCCCTGATCGTGGGTAAGGCCGTTGAGAAGATGATAGGGACCTCGAAACGGGTGTCGACCTTGCTGCGTGATTTCCTGTACAAGGCCGTGCGACGTACGGTGATTATGGTGGGCGTGATCATGGCCCTGGCGGCCCTTGAAATCAATATCGGACCGGTGATGGCAGTCATCGGCGCTGCAGGTTTTGTAATCGCTTTTGCATTGCAGGGCACGCTCAGCAACTTCGCAAGCGGTATCATGATTCTTATGTACCGGCCTTTTGACGTTGGAGATATAGTGGACGCGGGCGGGGTGACCGGCAGGGTCAAATCAACCAATCTGGTGTCCACTCATATCAGGACCTTTGATAACAAATCGATGATCGTTCCCAATAATGAAATTTGGGGCGGGGTGATCACCAATTCCACCGGTACTAGAAAACGACGCGTGGATATGGTGTTCGGCATCGGCTACGGCGATGATATCGCCAAGACGCAGGGCATTCTCGAAAAGATCACAAACGACCACGAGCTTGTACTTAAAGATCCCGAACCGGATATCAAGGTGCACGAACTGGCCGACTCCTCGGTCAATTTCATCTGCCGCCCCTGGGTTAAGACAGCGGATTATTGGACAGTGTACTGGGATGTCACGCGTGCGGTGAAAGAGGAATTTGACCGGCAGGGTGTGTCGATTCCATTTCCGCAACGTGATGTTCATTTGTACCAGGAGGCACTGGAAAATGCCGCGAGGTGATGTGACGCTTGATGTTCTTGTCAAAGACCTGGTACCACGGTGCAATATTGGGACACTTATTTAAATGGGCTTGCTTTTTAAATTATTTTTTACTAAATGATACATCCCTTTTAACATTCCCATAATTTTTGAGCCACAGGATGCGTTCCTGTGGCTTTTAATATTTAACGAAAAGGAAACAAAACAACAATGATTTGCACCACCAATGTTACCCTCGCTTACGGCAAGAGGGTTCTGTTCAAAGACGTTAATATAAAGTTTGCACCAGGCAACTGTTACGGACTCATCGGCGCCAACG
>JAIVXD010000043.1:0-10903 GCA_048636195.1 Anaerolineales bacterium | reverse complement strand
CGCCCGGCAACATACTGACCCGCTGCCCCTGACAAAAGGGCAATGGTAGCGATTGTGCCGCCAATAGCAACCGTATCAAGCTTAAAAAAACTCAAATGCACATTCTGACCCATGTATGTGGGGAGAAAGGTCATGATCCCCTTGTATGTCAATCCAAGGGCAGCAGCAGATGTGAAAAAGACGATTAAATTGAGATACGATATCTTACTCAAACCAGCCTCTGATTCCTTGCCCACTCCGACGCTGCCCTTTTTCACTGGCCACCTCGGAATGGTCATGGAGAAAAAACCTATGCCGATTCCCAGGAGACCGAATATAACGTGTGGGGCTTTCCACACAATAGCTGATCCTATCCACGCCGAAAGGGCAGGGACAATAGCGATTCCAAGGCTCCCTGCAATTCCATTAATTCCAAAGGCCCTTCCCTTTTCCCTTATGCCATGGGAGATCAATGTGTTGGACGCCGGGTGAAATGGACTGCAAAACAGGCCGATAAGCCCCATAAGTATCCCGTAGGTCCATAGAGATCCGACCGGCAGGATACAGACAGATAAAAAACCCGCACCAAAAAGATAGAGGGTAATAAGACGGCGAGGGCCGACTCTGTCCGAAAGATATCCGGCAGGAAGCGACCCCAACCCGAAGGCGTAGGAAAAAACTGTGACCACTATTCCGAGATGGAAATAGTCTGTGCTGAACTCACCAACAAGGAGCGGGATCAGAGGGGGAAGAACCCCCTCATACATATGAACAAGGCTGTGGGATGAGGTAGTAAGCCCCAATATTTTTCGCTCTTCGCGGTTCACAATAATTCCTCTGGCATATCTTCGATTATCTCACGGCATTCAAGCAGGAGCGCTTTGGCAGGACATATTTCCTTTAAATCAGTCTTCCATCATAGAAGTCATGCACTCACGGAAAAGCTTCAGGTCTATTTCCGTAAATTGTATCCCAATCCCTTTGTCTTCATGTCTGACCACCAGGCCTTTTATATCTGATAGCTCTGAAGGACTTTCTGATTTAAATATGATCTTTATTTCTACCTCTACATTTCTTGGGATTCTTTCTGGTGTTTCAAGAAACATCCCTTTTGAACCCAGATTTTCAACTTTCCCTGTTATTACCCCATGTTCAGATGTTACAATCGCTTCTGCATCAAACCATAACTCCGTCCTCGTAGTTTTGCGTCTTTGTTTTGGCATAATTCTGCCTCCAATCGCTATGTTTATAAAGGAGATATCCTAATACAAGGATTCGATTTGAGCACCGTATTTTTTTAGAACATTTCTACGTTTCAACTTCAATGTCTGGGTTAGCATACCATTTTCCAGGGTAAAATCTTCCGTTAGAAATAAAAACTTCCTTGGAATTTCGTATCCGCCAAATGTTCCCTTTAGATGAGCCCGGATTTCTTTGCTTATCAGGTTTTGAACATCTTTTTGCTGAATTAAATCTTCAGGAGAAACTGTTAAGTCAAGCTCGTTTGCATATCCTTGTGCCATTTCCATGTCAGGGACTACTAAACATATAGTATATGGTTTTCCGTCGCCATAAAGCATAACATTAGCCACCCAGGGAATCAATTTGATGCTTTGCTCGATATTTTCCGGATGGACGTATTTCCCATTTGATAGTTTAAATTCACTTTTAATTCTTCCTGTAATGAAAAGGTATCCCTCTTCATCTAATTTTCCTCGATCCCCTGTTCTGACCCCCTTTATTCCGTTCTCATCTTCAACCATTATTGCGGCAGTCTGTTCCGGCTTATTATGGTAGCCTTGCATCACATTTGGCCCGAAAGCTAAAATTTCGCCATCTTCAGAGCCTTCTTCAACAACGGATTGATCTATTACCACTTTTACCTTTTCAATCGGTTTCCCGACACTGCCCAATCTATGAGCGGATGGGCAATTCATGGTAAATGCAGGTGATGTCTCTGTGAGACCATAGCAATCGTAAATGGGAAGCCCAATATCAAAAAAGAAATTTGCAACTTCAGTATCAGTTCTGGCACTGGCTGTTAAAGATTCTTTCAAACGCCCCCCAAATCTTTCCCGAATCTTTCCGAATACAATTTTGTCAAGGAGTTTAAACTTTAATCCTGCTTTACCCGTTCTGCGTTTCACTTCGGCAGCATCTTTAGCCATGTAAAACAATTTCTTTGCAATACCGCCCTTATCTTCCATCTTGCTATGGATGCCGGCATAGATTTTATCGAACAACCGGGGAACACAAATAAGGGTGGTGGGTTTCACTTCAAGCAAGTCATCCCCCATGGTATCAACGGTTGTTATTCCAATAGATGCACCCACCATTGTAAACCCTGTTAGCTCTGCAGTATGGGCATAAGAATGTGCCCACGGCAAAATACTTAAGGCCCTGTACGTATTGTTCGTTTCCGGGAATACACTTAGCCCGGCCTGGGCATTGGTTGTTATATTTCCATGTGAGAGCAACACCCCCTTGGGATCGCCTGTGGTTCCTGAAGTATAAATTAATATTGCAGTATCGCTGTGAACAGGCTTTTTTGACTTTACAGGATGTCCTTTTCCGATTGCTTCCAATGCCATCATGCTGTGTTCAGCATCGCTTTCAATGATAATAATTTTTTTGAGTGTCGGAATTTCTTCGGTAAGACTTTTTACTTCATTATAAATAGCATGTGTAGAAACGAATAAAATCTTAATACAACTATCCCCGATAATATATTTCCATGTTTGAAAGAGTTCCTTTTCATACATTGGGACCCAACTGCATTCCAAACCATATGTCGCATATGCGCATATTGCCCATTCAGCCCTATTACTCGCAATTATCCCGACCCTATCCCCCTTCTCCAGTACCCTTAGGCTGGCCATACCTCCCCGCAAATTGTCTACTCGCGCAGCGATTTCCTGGTAAGTATTCCATTTATAAATGCCTTCGGTATTTTTCTCGCCAATATATTTACTGGTCGGATATTTTTTCACTGACGTTTCGAATAAATCCAACAGGTTACTTGGTTCATCATATCGCATAATGGCAATATTTTTTCCGAATTCCTGAAAAGTCATTTTCTCCACCAATTAATCATTCTTTTTGGACTGAGATTGCCTGGATCTGAGACTAGCCCTGAATTTCTCCCAAAACTCCTTGTCGGTATCCTGCCAGGCTGCTCCCCATTTCCTTTCAAAATAGGAGGAAGGCAACCTTTCCTGCCAGGGTTCCCAAGTGCTTTTCCCCTCTTCTTGAGCTTTAAATATCTCAATTAAAAAATCTGCAATATTCGTTATTTCATCTTTGGGGATATAAGAAGCGGCTCCTTCTTTGATTGACCTTACAACATTGTCAGGAGTCAATGCGTGGGCAGTTAACATGACGGCTGTTATTTTTTTCTGCCTGGCAATGTCTAACAGGCCATAGCCGTCAACGCCCATAATGTCCAAAATTGCCATATCAAAATCCTGGGCTTCCAACAGTTCTTTGGCATCTTCAAAGGTAGAAGCTTTTACAAGTTCACACATGGACAGAAACTCTTCCAAAACTTCCAGTACATCAGGTTCATCATCCACTATAAGGATCTTCTTCCCATCCAATAAACTACTGTCCGACATGATAACGCCTCCCTCTGCAAGTATTTTTTTGAGATTACAATGCATTTATCCGTACAAGTCAACTACAATCCCAGAATCCCAGAAGTGCAGCAATTCTATTTTTGGCTCTTGAACAAGGAAAATCCCCCTCAATCCCCCTTTTCAAAAGGGGGAAGCAGTCGGAAGGCCCGGGCTGATTGAAATGTTACGTAAAAAAGGTAGTTGCTCGATCGTGGACAGCCCCGTGTTCTGTCGATTTATTTACGCCTGGCAAGCATTTTGGCCATCAAGGTGCCGATACCCTGAGGGGACATATCTTCCGGGGACAATTTTTCCAAGATATCAAGGAAGGCCTGAGCAGGCCTTGAAAGATGCTGGTTTTTGAGATAGGCGATATTCACGTCCAGGAAAATCTTACCACCTTCCAAGGGAACAGTGGCAAGTTTTCTCTCCCTAAGCTCTAAAGCTACTGCCTCCCTCACCAGAAATGACACACCTTCACCGCGCTGCACTAATTGTTTTATGAATTCTGTATTGCTCGTTTCCATAAGGATATCAGGAGAGCAATCATTCAGAGAAAACAATTCGTTTACCAGCCTCCTTGTTCCCGAACCCAACTCCTTCATGATAATCGGTTCCTCGGCCAGTTCCCTGAAAGAGACGATTTTTTTATGCGCCAGATGGTGATCCGGGGCCAGTATGACCATCAGTTCTTCCTGGCTGAAAGGGATAAAACAGACATCAGGGTTATCCTCTGTTCTGGCGATTACCGCCACTTCGTTTCTTAAATCAAGCAGGCTGTGAATCATGTCCAGAGAACTACCTTCATCCAGATTGATCTTAATGTTAGAATAAGATTCATGGAAGGTGGTCATGAGAAACGGCATGAAGTACCTGGCATAGGTCTTGCTGGTTCCCAGGCGAAGCACCCCCCGTTTTAGTTCTTTCATGTCCTCGATCACATGTTCTATTTCTTTTTCATATTCGAATATTTTCCGCGCGTAATCATAAAGTGTTTTTCCTTCGTCCGTGAGGTAGATCTTTCGCCCTTTCCTTTTGAATAGTTTAAGACTGCAAAATTCTTCAAAGAATTTCAATTGGGCAGTGACAGCCGGTTGTGTAATATAAAGCTTTTCGGCTGCCCTGGTGCAACTCAGATATTTTGCGGTTTGATAAAAAACCCTGAGCTGGTTGAAGTTGATCACGGGTGTAAAATTCCTCCTGAGCCTACCGTTAAATAAATTTTATAGATCAAAAACAATCATAAGTAAAACTTATGATTATCATAAATAAAATGAATTTGACAGATTTTCTTTATTAATCAAAGATGATATATATGTAAAAAATTCTTTTTTTTCATGGATTTAGGAATTACGAATTATTTAAGCAGGTTATGGTTGTGCCAACTTAAATAAGGCTGTAAATTTTGACTTTTTACGATACCGTCAAAGATATTTTCATACTTTTTTTGAATTCTCCGAACCAGTAATCTAACCACTTTGCTTTTATTTGATCAGAAATGATCATATTTTTTGCATCGCCACCCTGGAAACTCAAAACGTAACTTAAATCATTTTCTATTCAACCGTAAACACTTAAATGAGGAGGAGAAAAATGGCAGATGAAAAGGCAGGGAGGTTTCCGGATCCCCATGAGTATCAGGTTCCCCCGGAACTTGAAGGATGGGAAGAGATGTATCCATCACACTATCTGTTCTCCAAAGAAAGGCAAGATTGGGAAAAAAATCAATTCTGGTATCTGGACAAAATACATGCCCCAGAGCCCATGCCACCATTAGATTTGATCTTTCAGGAGGCATGGCAGATCTCTCTTTCCCAATACACTACCAGGGTATTCTGCATCCCACCTGCCCAGGGAATTGCCCAGAGGATGATCGGGCCATACATGTACATCTGTGCGATTGCGCCTCCGCCGGATGAGGTGATAGGCGAGAAGGCCCAGTTGTTTGAGAAGCGGGTGTTCTATGTATTTGAGCATTATAATGAGTTGTGGGATAAGTGGCTGGTCAAATTCAAGGCCCTTGGTGAAGAGATGAAGGCGGTTGAGGTCCCAAAAGAACTACCGAAATTTGTTCCCGAAGACCAGGTCCTGCCTGCGCCCACAGGCTGCTATGTGTCCTATGACCTTGTTGCGGCATTCGATACATTAGTTAATAAGATGTTCAAGGGATGGCAGTATCATTTTGAGATGCTGAACCTCACCTACCTTGCCTACCTCATGTTTGGCGATGTAACCAGGAAGCTTTTCCCCGATATTAGTGAGAGCGCTATTGGTAAGATGGTGGCAGGGGCCTATGTATCCATGTTCCGTCCCGAGGAAGAACTCTGCCAGCTATCCAGATTAGCCACCTCTTTAAGTGGTGTGGCAGAAATCCTTAAGGGCGAGACGACGGCAGATCAGAAAAAAACAGAGCTTGAAAAGTCAGAGGACGGAAAGAAGTGGCTTGAGGCCTTTGATAAAGCCAAAGACCCGTGGTTCTATGTATCATGTGGAAGCGGGTGGTTCCATCATGAAGGGAGCTGGATCACTAACCTGGATATTCCATTTAGCTATATCAAGAGTTACGTGGAACGGCTGGAAAAAGGAGAAACGATCGAGCGGTCTCTGGATGAGGTTGATAAGGAAAGAGACGAAACCGTTGCCAAATATCGCGAACTGATAACAACAGACGAAGACAGGGAATCCTTTGACGGCGCCTACAAAACCGTAAGGACCATTTACAGGTATGCCGAGGACCACCTTTTCTGGGTTGAGCACTGGTTCCATACCATATGGTTTTCCAAAATAAGGGATTTCGGAAAGCTCCTGGTTGACAACGGCATGATAAATGAGGTGGACGACATATTTATGTTCAACCGCTACGAGGTACCCGAACTTCTCACCGAGGTAGTCACCGGTTGGGCCCTGGGCGTGGATATTCCGCTGAGGAGCGACTATTACAAGGCCAAGGTTGACAAGCGAAGGAAGATCCTCAAGGCATCAATTGAGTGGAACCCGATCCCCGCCCTGGGTGTTCCACCCGAAGAAGTGGCAGAGCCCTTTACCATCATGCTGTGGGGTGTCACCACCGACAAAGTCCAGGAATGGCTCAAAGGCATGGGAGAGGGAGAAGTCAGGCCTGAGGATATCTCTGAAATCAAGGGCTTTGCTTCTTCGGCAGGTGTTGTTGAAGGCCCGGCCCGGGTACTCAAACGGCTCAAGGAGATTGTGGACATTCAACCGGGAGAGATCCTGGTTTGCCCCACCACTAACCCCTCCTGGGCTCCTATATTTACCAAGATCAAGGGTGCGATTACTGATATCGGAGGGCTCACCAGCCATGCAGCCATCGTGTGCAGGGAATATGGTGTCCCGTCGGTTACGGGCACAGGAGTCGGCACCTCGGTAATTAAAACCGGAGATAAGATAAGACTGGATGGCGATCGCGGAATTGTAACCATACTGGAAAGGTGTTAATAGCTGAATTGTTGGGAGGGTATGTGCTCTAACACATGCCCTCCAAGCACAGCATTATAATCAGAGAGGTGTTTTCCATGAAGTGGATATATCGTTTTGATGAGTTAGGCAAAGAGCATAACGATATAGTGGGGAAAAAGTGTGCTAATCTGGGAGAGATGACGAGAGTTGGGTTTCGAGTCCCCCCCGGGTTTGCGCTGACACTGGGAGCTTATGAAAGGTTTATGAAGGAGACCGGTGCTATTGAAGAGATTCGCCGGTACCTTGCCACATTCAGTGCCGATCCCGATAACACTGCCGATATGCCAAAATATGACAAAGCGTCTGAAGAGATGAGAGGTATTTTAGAATCCAAAGAGATGCCTGCGGATATGGAGGATGTCATCAGGCAGTATTACGATGGTGTTTGCAAGACGGCGGGCATTAGTGATGTTCCCGTGGCCACACGCTCAGCGGGACCGGGCAGCCACCCCGGGCAATACGAAACCTATCTCTGTATCAGCGGTAGTTCGGAGGTGATCAAGAACATCATCAGGGTGTGGTCGAGCACATTTAATCCTCGCTCCATTATTGCCCGTGCTCGCCTGGGACTCTCCTTAGAATATGACCCTATTGGCGTGGCTGTGCTGAAGATGGTAAATG
Source organism: Anaerolineales bacterium (assembly GCA_048636195.1). GTDB lineage: Bacteria > Desulfobacterota > DSM-4660 > Desulfatiglandales > Desulfatiglandaceae > 4484-190-2. The sequence continues at coordinate 3,212 of JAIVXD010000043.1, read as the reverse complement.
CCAGGTCGGCCGGCGTGATGTTCACACTTAACCCGGTCAGCGGAGACCCATCAGTGGCTGTAATTGAGGGGAACTGGGGCCTGGGTGAGAGCGTTGTGAGTGGTGCGGTTACCCCTGATGTTTGGACAGTGGACAAGGTTATTCTTGAAATTGTAAAGGCATCTATATCCACTAAGCCCAAGGAATATCTATTGGATACAAAGACAGGCAAGACCATGTTGGTTGATCTTCCCCCTGAACGACAAAGTGCCCCTTGCCTGAGCAAAGAAGAGATATTGGAGTTGGTCAGGACAGGCATAAAAGTGGAAGAACACTACGGGATAGCTCAAGATACGGAATGGGCTATAGATGATGACCTGCCCTTCCCGGAAAATGTATTTATGCTGCAATGCCGGCCAGAGCAAGTATGGAATAAACGCAAGAAAGAATCAGTGCTGGGGAAGAAGAGCGGTTATGAGCTGCTGATGGCAAGGGCCATGAAACGGATAAAGATACAGGAGTAAGATTTTAAATATAAGGAGGTAGTATTATAATGAAAGACCTAAGGGATTACATCGCTAAGTGCGAAGAAGAAGGCCTGTTGCACCGCATCAAGGCGGAGGTAGATTGGGATCTGGAGTTGTCACATATCGCAAAGCTTAACGAGGAAAAAAAGGGTCCGGTACTCTTGTTCGAGAATGTTAAGGATTATGACACTCCCGTAATGACAAGCGCCTGTACGACCCCGGAGAAGCTTGCTTTGATTATGGGTATGCCGAGGGAGTCCAACCTGACCCAGCTTATGGAGAAATGGGTTGAAAAAGGAAAGGAGAAGATACCCCCTGAATGGGTTGACAGCGCTGATGCTCCTTGCAAGGAAAACATCATTACTGGTGACGATGTGGATCTCTTCAAGTTCCCGGTCCCTAAATTCTATCCATTAGATGGCGGGCGTTTTTGGGGAACGTCACACTTTGTTGTCAGCAAAGACCCTGACACCGGGTGGGTAAACCTCGGTACTTATCGGGCGCAACTGTTTGACAAAAACCATGTCGGGATACAGTTCATTAAGGGCAAACATGCAGATATTATGCTCAAGAAATATCAGGCCCTCAAAAAACCCATGCCTGTGGCATCGATAGTCGGATGTGATCCGCTCCTGTTCCTGATGGGTGCGGCCCGGATATCGGCATTTGACTGCGAGTATGATATTGCCGGATCTATACGTGGTGAGGCTGTAAAGGTTGTTAAGGGAGAGACAGTTGATCTCCCCATACCAGCTACTGCGGAAATAGTGATGGAAGGTGAGGTGGATGCCGATAAGTTTATGGATGAAGGTCCATTCGGCGAGTACACAGGCTATTATTCGGGTGTTGGAACAGATCCCCGAAACTTTATCAAGGTAAATTGCATTACCCACAGGAATAACCCAATATTCTGGGGAACTACTGTGGGAAGGGCTGTAACGGATACGCACATGACCATGGCGCTTACCTATGGATCTACTCTGTGGCAGCAGCTTGAGGCAATGAAGATTCCCGGCATCAAATCCGTGTACTGTCCGCCCGAGGGATCGGGGAGATTCCTGGCAATCATTTCCATGAAACAGATGTATCCGGGACACGCCGACCAGGTACTCACTGCCGCCATATCAACGGAAATGGGGGCATATGGTCTCAAGACCGTCATTGTGGTGGACGAAGATATTGACCCATGGGATATCTCCCGGGTGCTGTATGCGTTGAGTTTCAGGTTCCAGCCAAACCGATCTCAGGTCATCAAACGAGGCAGGTCCACTCCCCTGGATCCGTCCCTTCCCATCAACGCCAGGTGGATAACCGGAAGGTTGCTGATTGATGCAACCATTCCCTATGACTGGGACGAAAAACCCATTCCGGTAGTCCTTGATCCTGATCTGGTAAAAAAGATCGAGGCAAGGTGGTCTGAATTAGGGTTTTAGACCGTACTCAAATTATGGATGCCTCCTCAAGATGTAAGATGTAGTATAATGAAGACCGGCATCAAGAGGAGGTGTTCTTCAGCAACAGTTTGGAGGTGAACAATGATAATAGCTGTGATCGGCATGCTCGATGAGAGGGAAGAAAGCCTGCAGCTCATAAAGGATCACATAGAGGGAAGAGGGCATAAAACCATACTTATTGATATCAGCATCGGTACCGGCGCTATTACGTCTGCCTTGAAGGCAGACGTCAACTGCGAGGAAATAGCCGGTATCAGTGAGACGACGGTTGATAACATAAGAAACATGTTGGCCAAAGAGAGGGATAAGGCTACCTCGCTTGTAGCTGAAGGTCTGGGCAAAAAGTTGCAGGGGCTTTATCAGGCAGGAGAACTGCATGGCGTTATAGCCGTAGGCGGGATGACAGGAACGTTCATTACCCTCACAGCCATGAAATCGTTGCCTTTCGGCCTGCCCAAACTCCTGATCTCGAGTGTGGCGGCCATGCCGGCATATGCAAAGAAGCTTGCAGAATACTTCGGGGTCAGAGATATCACCGTGATGCATAGTGTGGTTGATACCGTGGGTGCAAATCCGCTGGTCAGGAATTTGATGATCAATGGCGCCGGAGCAATAAGCGGAATGGTTGAGGAGTATGAAGCGCCTAAGAAGGAGGAAAAACCGTCAATTGCTATTACCGAATTTGGCTTCTGCGAGAAGGGTGCCCACTATGTCAGAGAATCCCTGGAAAAAGATTATAATATTGTGTCTTTTCATGCTACCGGGATAGGTGAGAAGGCGGCAGTAGACCTGGTCGGCCAGGGCTTATTTGAGGCCTTTATTGATCTCGTGCCGGGCGGCTTTAGTGAATATCTCTTAGGGGGAAACCGTGCAGCCGGGCCGGACAGACTGGATGCAGGCTGCAAACTGGGAAAACCCTATATCCTGTCTCCATGCGGGTTTGACATGATTAGTTGCGGTCCCATTCAGAGGAGAGACGAAGGAGATCCGCTCTGGGTTTCTCGTAAACTGGCCGAAAGAAAACTTCTCCTTCAGGATGCCATAAGGGTTCAGGCAAGAACAAGCCCTGAGGAGATGGTGACCATTGCCCGTGCAGTGGCAGAGAAACTCAATCAGCACGAGGATAAAAAACTCGTAAAGTTTGTGATACCGACAAAGGGTTTCTCCTCCTTGAGTGTTGAAGGTGGCGCTCTTCATGAGCCGGAAACGGACCAGGCCCTTATTGATGAGCTGAAAAAAAACCTTGACCCTG
>JAIVXD010000042.1:0-10998 GCA_048636195.1 Anaerolineales bacterium | reverse complement strand
AGTCCGGGCATTCCGAACCTTCCCCCTTTTGCAAAGGGGGATTGAGGGGGATTTTCTAATACAGCCCGGATTTTTTGAGAAATTACAAAATATTCTCAAAAAAATCGTTTCCCTTGTCATCCATTATGATAAAGGCGGGGAAATCCTTGACCGTGATTATAAATATGGCCTCCATTCCCAGTTCAGGATATTCAAGTATCTCAACATCTGTTATGCACTCTTTCCCCAATCTGGCAGCAGGCCCTCCTATTGATCCCAGATAGAATCCCCCATATTTTTTGCAGGCATCTCTTACTTCCCCTGAACGGTTACCTTTGGCAAGCATGACCAGAGAAGCTCCATGCTTTTGAAATAGAGGGACATAAGGGTCCATACGTCCTGCCGTTGTAGGACCGAAAGAACCGGAAGCGTACCCCCTGGGAGTCTTTGCAGGACCGGCATAATATACAATGTGATCTCTTAAATACTGGGGAAGCCCTTCACCCCTGTCCAGACGTTCTTTCAGCCTGGCATGGGCAATATCCCTGGCAACTACAATCTTGCCGCTAAGCATCAAGGGTGTAGCTACCGGGTACTTGCCCAATGTTTCACGGATTTCATCCATGGGCACGTTAAGGTCAATGCTCACTGCACTTTTATCGGGAGCCTTGGGTTCCGGCAAGAACCGGGCTGGATTGGTTTCCAGCCTCTCCAGGAAAATTCCTTCCTTAGTAATCCTGGCCTTGACATTTCTATCGGCACTGCAACTCACTCCAAGGCCAACCGGGCAGGAGGCCCCATGCCTGGGCAAACGAATAACTCTAACATCGAGACAAAAATACTTACCTCCAAACTGGGCGCCAATACCCAGATTTTGTGACTGAATGAGCAATTTTTCTTCAAGCTGCGTGTCCCTGAAGGCCTGCCCCCATTCATTGCCTGTGGTAGGAAGTCGGTCCAGATAGCCTGCAGAAGCAAGTTTCACTGTTTTAAGGTTAGCTTCAGCAGACGTGCCGCCAACAACAAATACAAGGTGGTAGGGAGGACAGGCAGCGGTCCCAAGGGTTTTCATCTTGCTGGTCATGAAATCGATCAGGGTATCAGGATTCAATACAGCCTTGGTTTCCTGATATAGAAAAGTTTTGTTGGCAGATCCCCCTCCCTTGGCAATGAATAAGAATTGATAGGCATCACCTTCGGTTGCATACAGATCAATCTGAGCGGGTAAATTGCACCCGGTATTTTTTTCCTCGTACATGGTCAGGGGAGCCATTTGGGAATAGCGAAGGTTGTTTTTCATATAGGCATTGAAAATGCCTCTGGACAGGGCCTCTTCGTCGGAAAAACCTGTCCACACCTGTTGACCTTTCTTGCCAATAACAATAGCTGTCCCCGTATCCTGACACATGGGAAATATCCCCTCTGCGGAAATAACTGCATTTTTCAGCATTTCCAGAACCACATACCTGTCATTGACAGACGATTCAGGATCATCCAGAATACTTGATAGCTGTTTAAGGTGGGATCTCCTCAGCAGGTGAGAAACATCTCTGAATGCCTCTTCGGCGAGCAACGTCAATCCTTCAGGGGTAATTTTAATAATCTGCCTGCCATCTAAAGAGTCGGTTGCAACATAGTCCTTGGTGAGCAGGCGATACTCAGTTGTATCCTTGCTTAGAGGAAACGGATCCTGGTACAGAAATTCAGTCATCAAAAAAAATAAAGCCTCCTTTTGGGGGACTCAGCCTTTCGTAATAAGTAACCGTTCACGGGTTCAAAGGTTCAGGGTTCACCAAAAAAGAAACGTTGAACCTTTGAACCCTGAACCCGTGAACGCATACCGTTATTTTTTATATACTCTTACGCACCTGTTCTAAGGCCGCAGCCATGGCCTCATCCTCTTTCCGGATATCATCCAGGGTCTTGGGTTTCACCTCTGCCGGCCTTTCCTCTAATCCGTACTTCCACTTCAGGAACTGCTCTCCGGTGGTGTGATAAATGGAATAGATGAGCAGGTCAAAATCATCCTTTGCCAAGTCCCCTATCTTTTCCCTGTTTTCCTCCAGCTCAGGCTCCAGATAATCAGCAGCACGACCAGTAACCGGCGTATCGCCCCGTTTGTAACCCTTAAGCACCTTCTTCTGAACCTCAGGGTCTACCGGCGTTGGTGTCTTGCCATAAAGGCCATAAACGAGATCCTTCACCTCATTGGTCACCATCTTGTATCTGCCAAAAAGAACATTTAACACGGCCTGGACCCCCACGATCTGAGAAGTGGGCGTCACAAGGGGCGGGGTCCCCAGCTCCTTTCGTGCGACTGCCACCTCTTTGTACACCTCTGCCAACCGGTCAAGGGCCTTGGCCTCTGTGAGTTGGCTGACCAGATTGGAGATCATACCGCCAGGCACCTGATGCGCCAGGACTCCAGTGTCAATCACAGACATCTTGTTTTTGGCCAGATAATCCCTGTACTTGGGTGCAATGGTCTCTATATAATCACCCAGCTCCAGAAGAAGACTCAGCTTAAATCCCGGGTCCCGGGTCGTCCTGTAAAGCGTAGCCACAATGGGCTCCACCGCGGGCTGGGAGGTCCTCAAGGCAAAAGGCGCCAGACAGGTATCCACAATGTCCACTCCCGCTTTGATGGCCTCAAGATAGACCATGGATGCCATGCCGCTGGTATAGTGTGTGTGAAGGTGAATAGGAATGCTGATCACCTTCTTAAGCTCCGTAATGAGCCTGGAAATATCAAAAGGCGCCATTATCCCGGCCATGTCCTTGAGGCACAGGGTGTCTGCCCCCATATCCTGGATCTCTTTGGCCTTACTTAGATAGTATTCAAGGTTAAATACATCACCACCCATTAGCCTTTCGGTTAATGAATAACAGATGGTCCCCTGGAAGTGTTTGCCATTGGCCTTGATCCGCTCCACCACGGTCTGGAAGTTGCGGAAATCATTGAGCGCGTCAAACACACGAAACACGTCCATGCCGGCTTCACACGATTTGTCCACGAATAATCTGGCCACGTCGTCCGGGTAGTTGCGATACCCCACCAGATTCTGCCCTCTCAAGAGCATGGAAAAGGGGGTCTTTTTGATATACTTTTTCAAGGTCCTTATGCGATCAAAAGGATCTTCTCCCAGGAAGCGGTGCATGGTGTCAAAGGTTGCGCCTCCCCATACCTCCATGGCCCAGAATCCCACACTGTCCATCTTCTCGGCAATGGGAAGCATATCCTCGGTCCTCATCCTTGTGGCCAGCGTTGATTGATGACCATCCCTAAAGGTGTTGTCCTGAATCTTGAGCGGGTTTTTCGGCCCTCCTTCTAAAAAATCGTTCATTTTTTAGCCTCCATTCCTTGGTTTTTCATTCTTATGTTTCGAAGATTTTTCGTAACTTCTCAATAAGTTCGGGTGGAGTTTATCCGTAAGGATTTTATAAAAGGCTTACGCCTAAACTCCGAAAGGCCATAAAGCCATCATCATTATGTCAAGGCCTATGTCCTGTTTTTTATACCCGAACTTATTGAGAAGTTACGGTTTTTCAACCATATCAAACCGTCTAAATAGATCAAAATTTTAATATATATGTCAAGTTGTTATAAAAGTCCATGACTTTCATTGCTTAATCCAACCACGGCAGGAGAATGCTGGAAGGCTTGAATGATGGGTTTAAATACAGGCTCAAGGCTTAAGGCAAAAGGGGGAAGCAGTCGGAATGCCCTTACTTATTGAGAACTTCCACAGTTTCTGATCTGCAGCGGCTCTTAGGATCCGTGCCTAATCATCGTCTTTGGGTAAACGAACCACCAGAACCGGTATTTCACACCGCCGCAGTACCCGCCTCGCGGTGGACCCCATCATTGCATCAACAAATGTCCCATGGCCACGACTCCCCATAACAACCATGTTAAAATCACCTGATTTAGTATAAAGTAGAACCTTCTCGACTGGATTACCCCTTATCACTATAATTTCATCAATATCAAACAGGCACGAGGTGTGCTCTCTGGCCACCTCTTCAGAAAATTGAACAAGGCGTGTCTTGATATCGCTGATAGCCTCCTCCTCCAGGCTTTTCTTGATGTCCTCCCACTTCTCATCCGTGATATAGGGAGATAGATCATACGCGTAGCCACCCCGAATTTCGGGCTCCAGCACATGAATTATGGTAATCCCTGCTCCATAACGATGGGCTAAACTCGCCGCATAACCAAAAGAGTAACGCGCATTGGGGGAAAGGTCCGTTGCGTAGAGTATTTTTTTTATTTCAGGAATAATCATTTGACCCTCCATTTTATTTATTATTTATGGCACTAAGTAACCTGTTCAGTTGCTTATGGGGTTACGACGGTTTTTTTGAAAACTTTTACCCAATAACCACTAAGTATAAAGGCATAAACATAGGTCCCAATTAGTAAACTAAGCAATATTCTTAACTACGCCTAAAACAAAAAAATTCTTCGTTGATTCACCTCCTTCCTCCAGTGCTATATTTTCGCTTTCCTTCCATCTGAACAGACGTAGCGCCGTTCAGACACTCAATATAATGAATTCGAATGACAAATGTCAAAGCCAAAATTTCAAATGAATGTCAAGCTGGATAGATATTGGCCTCATTTCGGGATAGGATAAACATATCTTGCCGTAGCAACTTCTTTGGCCCAAACGATCTCAAGCTTCCCATTTATCCACTGCTCAAGATTGATATAGCCGCAAAAAGGCGCAAAATACACAAAAAGTAGAGTGTATGATAAGGTGAGATAATTCCTTGAAGAAAGTAGCATTGCCGGATAGGGTTTCTGTATTCAGTACCAATAGGAGAGAACAGATAAATGATAACAAAAAAAGTTCATGCGAGATTTCACCCGATGTTCATGCTTCATTTGAAAGGGCAATAAAAGATGAGCAAGCTGTGAGATCAAAGAGGGCATTTAAATCTACACTTGAAAGCTTAGATCAATCGGCAAAACTCCATAATCTGCTCTGTCCTGATACAGGCTGGCCCCTCTTCTTTTGTAAAACAGGGAATGACGCAAAGATTGAGGGAGGTATCTTAGGATTAGAAGAAATCGCAAAAGAGATGGTTGCGAGAGCTACAAAAGAAGACTTGATTCCTTTACTGTTTGATGCTTATATTTGAATAAAAAGAGGGTGCTGCGTGAATAGAAAGGATGTTGCCATACCGCTGACCGCTACATTGGTCGTGCAGGCACTGATTTCCATGGCGGCTGTCACGGTGCCGGTTTTCGCGCCGACGGCGGCGGCAGATATCGGTATGTCCGCTTCGTATGTCGGCATTTACGTTGGATTGATTTACTTTTCCAGTATGGCGTCGAGTTTGTTGAGCGGTGATTTTATCCTTCGTTATGGCGCTCTGCGCATCAGCCAGATCTGCCTGATTTTTTGCGGTATTGGCCTATCACTTACGACCGTTACTGGTGTGCCGGCACTGGTCGCCAGTGCACTCATTATCGGTCTCGGCTACGGTCCGGCAACACCAGCCAGTTCACATATTCTGGCCCGCCATACCCCTGAGCATCTGATGGCGTTTATATTTTCCCTCAAGCAAACGGGTGTACCGCTGGGCGGCGCCTTGGCTGGGGCAATCGTTCCATCGCTGGTATTGCTTGCCGGCTGGAAATTTTGCTCGCTGGCCGTCAGCGCATCTTGTATTTTGCTGGCCATATCGATACAGCCTTTTCGCGCCAAAATTGATGGCGCTCGCCGACTTGGCCGGCATCTTTCTTTTAAGGGCATTACCCGGCCGTTTGAGATAGTGTTTTCTCATCCACCGCTGCTGCAGCTGGCTTTCATTTCTTTTTGCTTTGCCTGCATGCAGGTAAGCCTGGTAACTTATCTGGTTATTTACTTAACGAAAAATGTCGGCATGGCGCTTATAATGGCCGGCCTGATCCTCTCTGCCGCCCAGATTGCAGGGATGGTGGGACGCATTGTCTGGGGCTTCGTTGCTGACCGTTATTTGAAACCGCGTCTGGTACTGGGATTTCTTGGAGTTGCAACGACATTGGAAGCAGTCGCAACTGCATTTTTCAACCCCGGCTGGTCGTATCCGGCCATATGGCTGACAATTATTTTGTTCGGCGCAACGGCTATCGGATGGAATGGCATCTACCTGGCTGAGGCAGCACGGCTGGCGCCGGAAGGGCAGGTTGGCATGGCCACCGGAGGCACTCTGTTTTTTACTTTTTTAGGTGTGGCGGTAGGTTCGCCAATTTTTGCCGCTATCGTCACTAGCACGGGCAGTTACCCTTTGGGGTTTATCATTTTTGCAATCCTGACTTTTGCCTGCGGAATGGCCGTCATTTTATTTCGGGATAAAAAGTCAAACTGATTTTGACAGTTAGAAAAATAGTTATGCAATATTAGGGATATAAATCTAGCCAAAATCTACTTGGCACTACAAATTACACTGCTCTTTGACATATTTCATAATTCCCGAATGGTGGCAGGGATGGCAACACCAACAGCCTGAAAGGTCTTGCCACAGGTACCGATACATTCCGTTCTCACAGCTAAGGATTTCCCGTGATCTGCCAGTGTTTTCCCCAGGGCTTGGGTACCCGTAGGCGAGGAGGAACTCATGTCAACCAGGATGGAGCCCTTTTGCATGGATCCCAGCAGACAATCGCGATCATCTTCTTCGACACCCAGAACCACACGGCTCACCTCATGCCCATTTGGAAGCATGGTGATAACCGCATCGCTGCTTGAACCAAGTTCACTGAGAGAGGAAGCGGAGTGGGCACCGTGAAACCCACGAAAGCCTGCTGCACCTCGGGAGTGACGTCTAATACTGTCAGGGTAAAACCTGCTTTCAACAGGCAAACGGCCATGGGATGTCCCATATTTCCCAGGCCAATGAAGCCCACTTTGCTCAAACGTTCCATGAATCCTCTACCTCCCGGCTATTTGGATTCCTGAAAAAATTCCTTGGCAGTCCTGAAACTATCTACCGCAGCAGGTATGCCGCAATAGATGGCTGTCTGGAGGAGGACCTCCATGATTTCCTCTTTGCTGCAGCCGTTGTTCAACGCTCCCCGCAGGTGCAGTTTCACTTCGTGCGGCCGATTGAGAGCAGTCAACATGGCCAAGTTAATAAGGCTGCGGGTCTTACGTGGTAAACCTGGCCGAGCCCAAACGCTGCCCCAGCAATATTCAGTAATAAGTTCCTGCAGAGGATGTGTAAAATCGTCAGCATTGCTGATTGACTTGTCCACGAAATCCTTTCCCAGAACAGCTCGGCGAACCTCTAGTCCTTTCTCAAAAAGATCAGTTGCCACCTTTCTACCTCCTTCTTGGTTTTTTTATCCCGGAATATGGGCATTCTTTTGCCCTGGATGAGAGACATCCGGTTTTGATTACCCTGGCAATGTAGGAGACTCAACATGGCGTGTCAAGAGACGTTATCGGATCCTGATTCACCATCCATACAGTTAAAGTGGCTCAATCTCAATACTGATTGATCCGTTGTCTATGAATCATTTTGATCGCCAAAGTCGCATCCTTAAGAGCTTCCTTCAACTGAATAATCTCTATTCTCCTGCCAATTAATTTTATAGGGAAGGGGTTCCTCATGGAGAATTCCATCGAAATCTGCAATCCGGCCTGATGCCACATATGTTGTGGTTACTTTTTCCTTGACTCACAAGGGGAATTTCTCTATATTTTTTCCCCAAAAAAGCAATGTCTTATCACTTCACTCGACCGGGAAGTGACCCGCAGCGATGAGGCGATCCAGCTTTACGCCATTCTTTCCAGCCTGTCCGATATCCCCATCCGCCAGGGCATCGCCGTAACCGGGTCGATCAACCAGAAAGGGCAGATCCAGGCCATCGGCGGGGTCAACCAGAAAATCGAAGGCTTTTTTGAAGTCTGCAAATCCAAAGGCCTTACCGGAAAACAGGGAGTCATCATCCCCCGGGCCAACGTCAAAAACTTGATGCTTAAAATAAGGAACCAAAGGCATGAAAATTACCAGAAAACTGGCCCAATTCGTCTGTGAAACAAATTTCAATGACCTCCCGGAAAAAGCTTTAACCAAAGCCAAAGAGTGCTTTCTCGACTGGCAGGGCGTGGCCCTGGCCGGCACCCTGGACCCGGCCAGCCAAATAATCACGCAGTATGTCATGGCGTCGGGGGGAAAGCCTGAAGCAAGCATCATCGGTTCGGACTTTAAAACCGATATGGCCAGTGCGGCCCTGGCCAACGGTCTGATCGGTCACGCGCTCGATTTTGACGATTATCACGACGAGACCGTGATCCACGCATCGGCAGCCTGTGTGCCCTCGATTCTGGCGGTCGCGGAAAAATATAAAAAAAGCGGCCCGGAGTTTCTGACCGCCATGGTGCTGGGGATCGATGTCTGTATCCGGGTGGGCCTGGGCCTGGGCGATTACCATTACCAGCGGGGCTGGCACACTACGGCCACGGCCGGTACCTTCGGAGCCACGGCTGGGGCAGCCAAGCTTTTGGGGCTGGATGTCGACCAGCTGGTCAACGCCTTCGGCATCTGCGGCACCCAGGCCGGCGGGCTGCGCCAGGTCTTCGGCACCATGTGCAAACCCTTTCACGCCGGTAAAGTCTCCAGGGAAGGAATTATGTCTGCGACGCTGGCCAAGATGGGATTTACGTCCTCTAAAATCATGATCGAAGGGGAACTGGGTCTGTTCGATGTGCTCACGGAGGTACCCAACGAAGCGATCGTACTCGAACAACTGGGACAGGAGTATTACATCAATCATTTGAGTATCAAGCCCTATCCCACCTGAGCCTGAACGCACTCGACGATGAATCTCCTGGAGGAGATCAGGACCCGTGAAGCTATTGATATCGAAAATGTGGAAAAGATCGATCTTGAAATCGGCCCGGTGGCCTCAACGGCTGCGGCCATCAAGGAACCCAAAATCGGTGTGGAAGGAAAATTCAGCGTCTGGTTTTTAGCCGCCCTGGCACTGGCAGAAGGCAACGTAACGCTGGACAAGTTTACCGACGAAAAAGTCAACCATCCGGCCCTGGTCCGGTTGCGAAAGAAAATCGAAACCAAACTCGACCCGCGTATCGGATTCGGCGCCCGCTTATGCATCAAAATGAAAGACGGCACCGAATACAAAGACTTTTTAGCCAAACCCAAGGGTAATCCGGACAATCCCCTGACCTTTGAACAACTGGCCGAAAAGTATCGAAACGCGGCCATCCTATCTATTTCACAGGAAAAAATCGAAACGTTGATTGAAAAAATAAAGAACCTGGAAGATATCCGCGACATGAATGAGATTGTGGCATTGACTGTAAAAGAATAGTATACTACGATTTAATAATTCTACTTCTTTTTGGCTCGTAGTTGGGAGAAAGAAATGACCCGGAAGCGTGTAGGTATAGTCCTTTTTAATGCTATTGAGGTCCTCGACTTTTGTGGCCCATTTGAGGTATTTTCAGCAACTCGCCTCAATGAGGAGAAGCGGCGGGAAGAGCCTTCACCATTCGAAGTTTTTCTAGTCGCTGAAACCCTCTCTTATGTCACTACAACAGGCGGCATGAAAGTCATACCTCAATATTCATTCGAAAATTGTCCGCGGTTAGATATTCTTGTTGTTCCAGGTGGATGGGGTACGCGCAAGGAATTGAATAATATAGTTATTCTTGAATGGCTGCGTTCCCGGGCTGCTGAAGTTGAAACACTGACTTCTGTCTGCACCGGATCGATGCTACTGGGATTCGCTGGCTTGATAGACGGATTGCATGCAACTACTCACTGGCGCTCTTTAGACTGGATGCGAGATTCCTTTCCCGCAGTGTTCGTTGAGTACGAACAGCATGTCGTTGAGGATGGCCGTGTATTCACTTCGGCTGGTATCTCAGCGGGAATCGATATGGCGCTTAAAGTGGTTGCCCGGTATTACGGTAAGGACATTGCTCGAGCTACGGCTGTGCATATGGAATATCCTTTTCCGGTTAGTAATGAACGCCGAATAAGCCTTTAAGCCCAAACAGGCGCTTTCAGCCGACGCCAATTCGCGATCGCATAGAGCAGCACAGTTTCTGAAGGGATTTTCAGCATAGCAACTTATCCAGTTTCTGGATATCACCCCTTTTTTCATGTTATCCAGTTAGTCAGTAGCAAAATTTGGACCCTTTATCGTCAAGCAAAAATTATAGATAGGATTTATCTGGAAACTATATACTAACTTATGCGCAACAAACCAGTAAACACCGATGAATGTTGAAGCGATTGACCATCTGGTCTTGACGGTTAAGGATATTGACGCAACATGCTCGTTTTACGCGCGAGTGCTTGGCATGAACGCCACTACCTTCGATGGCAGCAGGAAAGCGCTGTCCTTCGGTGTTCAAAAAATCAATCTGCACCAGTACGGAAAGGAGTTCGACCCAAAGGCAAAGGTACCTACTCCAGGTTCCGCTGATCTGTGCTTCGTTACGTCAGTGCCAATTCGTGATGTAATCACGCATTTGGCGTCATGCGGCGTCAATTTGCTCGAAGGTCCGGTTCACCGAACCGGCGCAAGAGGTCCCATCGTGTCGGTGTATTTTCGGGATCCAGACTGCAATTTGATTGAAGTTTCCAACTATGAAAGCGCATAACGGCCTCTTTGCCCGTGGTCCGGGTACATCCGCAAACCGGCATATCGGGGAGCAGGCCAGCCTTTCCGCAAAGCGTTTTAAGCTGTACCTGATCAACATCTGAGTAATCCACATATCGAATGATCTCCGAAGGATGGAGCGCCCGACTGATGTCGTTTCCGGTAACGATAGACAGCATCGTGTCCATGGAGGGATGCGTCTATTCGGAATCTTCCTCTCAAAGATTCCGAATTTAAACTCTGAACCTTTGAGAGCTCTGTGAGAGCCGCTCGTAAATTTTAACCCTTAACAGTATACTATTCTTTTACAGTCAATGCCACAATCTCATTCATGTCGCGGATATCTTCCAGGTTCTTTATTTTTTCAATCAACGTTTCGATTTTTTCCTGTGAAA
>JAIVXD010000041.1:0-11069 GCA_048636195.1 Anaerolineales bacterium | reverse complement strand
AATCGCCCCCTGAGGGAGATCTTTTACTGGGTGATAGGGTTAAATAAACGAAAATGAGAATAGATCCGACACACCAATACCTGCTTGATGTCAAAATCTCAATCTGATAAATTTGAAATATGGAGCATTTTCAGGAAAGCTGATTTTTCAGGAAAGATCTCCTTAACATTATCCACCTGGTTTGGCACAGGCCTTCTGTCGGTGGCCCCGGGAACCTTTGGGACTATAGCCGCTGTTCCCCTCGTATTTGGCCTGGCCTGTCTTGGAACCGTCCCCGGCGTTTTTATCATCGCCATGGTGGTAGCAGTCGCCATCTGGACCTCGGACCGGAGCGAGGAGTTACTTGGCAATGACGACCCTTCAGAGGTGGTGATTGACGAGGTAGCGGGCTTTTTACTGACCATGTTCCTTTTGCCCCTCTCCTGGTTGACCTTGGGGTTAGGCTTTATTTTGTTCCGGGTTTTCGATATTTTTAAGCCCTATCCCATAAAACAGGCGGAAAAGCTCAGGGGTGGCCTGGGCATCGTCATGGATGACCTGGTGGCAGGTATTTATGCACATTTATGTGTCAGGCTGATCCTGTTTTTTTGTTAAATAGTAGGAAGGCGTTTTGGGCCAACCAATCAACCTTCATTAAGATCTTGATCATATAGACTGATAGAGACGATGTACGGCGAGATTATCACCATAGGCAATGAACTTTCTTCCGGCAGGACACTTGATCTGAATTCGTGGTATGCTGCAGGGAGACTAACGGCTTCGGGACTGAAGGTGACCCGGATTACATCTGTGGGGGATGATCACAAGATGGTCTCCGATGCCCTCAAAAGGGCTGTGGAGGCATCCCGTTTTGTAATTGTAACCGGTGGTCTCGGCTCCACCGATGATGACATAACCAACGAGATCGTGGCCCAGGCTTTGAACAGGCCACTTTGCCTTGATCAACAGATGTTAGAACAAATAAAGGATTACGCCAGGGCAAGTAAAATCAAGATTACGTCCTCTCTCGAGAAGATGGCGTGGATGCCCGAAGGTTCGAGGATGCTAAATCCTGAAGGCACTGCCTGCGGCTTTTCCCTCATAGAAAAGGAGGTACATCTTTATTTTCTGCCCGGGGTGCCGGATCAAATGCGCTATCTCATGGACAAGATTGTGCTCCCTGAGATATTGAGTCGCTATAAGACTCTTCCCATAATGAGGCAACGGATTTTAAAGTTGTACGGGCTTAATGAGCCCGGCATCGCCGAGATTTTCAAGAAGATACAGGGGAAAACAGGAAATATCGTTTTTGGATTTTATCCCCGTTTCCCCGAGAACCACATTACTATCAGCCTGCGGGGGCAGGACGAGCCAACAGTTATAAAAGAACTGGACAGAGTTGAAATGAAAGTAAGGCGCCTTGTGGGATCCTATATCTTTGCCGCTGGCGATCAAAATATGGAAGAGGTGGTTGGGCACTTACTGCTGGAGAAAAACCTGTCCATCTCGGTTGCTGAATCGTGTACCGGAGGACTGATCGGGCACAGGCTGACGAGTGTGCCGGGCAGTTCCAGCTACTTCCATGGCGGGGTAGTTGTATACAGCAATCAATCCAAGGTCGATCTTCTCCGGGTAGACCCCAGGACACTTGAGACACACGGGGCGGTCAGTGAAAGGACGGTGGAGGAGATGGCCCGGGGTGTGAAGGACCGGATCAAAACGGATTTGGGCCTTGCGGTTACGGGCATTGCCGGGCCTGATGGGGGCACCAGACAAAAACCAGTGGGAACAGTCCATGTTGGGCTGGCAGCGCGGGAAAAAACTTTTTCAAGGGAATACCGCTTCTGGGGCAACAGGGTGCAGGTCAAATTGAATTCCTCAATGATGGCCCTGGACTGGGTGAGAAGGTATCTAAATGGAAATCCGTTCCTTCCTGGCATTTGAGCTGCCTCCTGAGATCAAAGAAACCCTTTCTCATATTTCACAGGAGATGAGAAAAACTTCCCTGGATGTGCGATGGGTCAAGCCGGGTAACATACACCTCACTATGGTTTTTATGGGTAATGTGCCTGTGGGGCATGTTGAGCCGATTTGTGAGGCAGCAGAAAAGGTTTGCCATCTATATGGCCCTTTTGCTATTTCACTCAAGGGTGTCGGAGTATTTTCCGGCAGACGAAATCCGAGGGTTTTGTGGACCGGCATGGAGGGGGATCTTGACCGGATGTCCTGTTTTAGAGATGCATTGCAAAAACACCTGAAGCCCTTTGGGATCAAACAGGAGAAGCGGCCATTTAGACCCCACCTGACCATCGGAAGATTTAGGAAGGGTGCGAAGTCCGGGACCCATCTTGATGACCTCCTGTTAAAATATCAGGATCTGACAAGTCCGGTGTGTACCCTTAAAGAACTGGCTTTGTTTAAAAGTGACTTGAAGCCAGGCGGCGCTGTATATTCTGAATTGAAGGCATGGCCGCTGATTGGGGAAATTTAGGGATTGAAGAATTTGGGAGTTTTAAACGGATGGAGCGAAGCGACTCATTAACTTTAGTTCATTTTAGTCATTTTAGGCGCTTTAGCGCACTTGCTTAGGGAGGGAAAACCTATGGATAGAGAAAGAGCGGTGGAACAGGCCATTTCTCAGATAGAGAGACAATTTGGTAGGGGTTCCATCATGAAGATGGGGGAGGAGAGGGTCATCGACATACCTGCTATTTCTACAGGGTCCCTCGCGTTGGATATAGCACTTGGCATTGGTGGTGTCCCACGGGGAAGGGTTTTGGAGGTTTTCGGGCCCGAGTCCTCAGGAAAGACCACTTTAGCCCTTCATATTGCTGCCGAGGCCCAGGTAAAGGGCGGGATGGTGGCCTTTGTGGATGCTGAGCATGCCCTTGACGTGGGTTACGCCAGGAAGCTCGGGGTGGATGTGGATGGCCTGTTGGTATCCCAGCCTGATACCGGCGAACAGGCACTTGATATTACGGAGATCCTTGTGAGAAGCGGCGGCATCGATGTCCTGATTGTTGATTCTGTAGCCGCCCTTGTGCCCAGGGCCGAGATTGAGGGGGATATGGGTGACCACCATATGGGGTTGCAGGCCAGGCTCATGTCCCAGGCCCTAAGGAAGCTTACGGGAGCCATCAGCAAATCAAAAACATGTGTCATATTCATTAACCAGATACGTATGAAAATTGGTGTCATGTTCGGTAACCCGGAAACCACGACTGGCGGCAATGCCTTGAAGTTCTATGCGACGCAACGGCTGGATATCCGGAGGATCGGCGCTATTAAGGAGGGGGACCAGATAGTAGGAAACAGGACTCGGGTAAAAGTAGTAAAAAATAAAATTGCGCCCCCGTTCAAGGAAGCGGAGTTTGATCTCATTTATGGGCACGGAATCTCCAAGGAGGGTGATATCCTTGACCTGGGTGTTTCCCTGGGGATTGTGGAAAAAAACGGGGCCTGGTTCTCCTTTGGCGAAGAAAGGATTGGTCAGGGCCGACAAAATGTTAGACGCTTTTTGGCGGAAAACACAGATATCAGGGACAAAATCAGACAGCTTGTCATAGAAAAGTCGGGACTTGGAAAGATAAAGGAAGAGATTGACACCAAGAAGGAGAAAAAGGCAGGCAAGTAAACTATATGGATACGACAATGAATTTTAGAGAAATACGACAAAAGTTTCTTGACTACTTCAAGTCACATGGACACGAGATTGTAGAAAGTTCTTCACTGGTCCCGCTGGATGATCCCTCCCTGCTTTTTATTAATTCGGGGATGGCGCCTTTCAAGAGGCTCTTTCTTGGAGAGGAGAAAAGAGGCTACACCAGAGCGGTTGATTCCCAGAAGTGCGTACGTGCAGGGGGAAAACACAATGATCTTGAAAATGTGGGCTACACGCCCCGGCACCATACCTTCTTTGAAATGCTTGGGAATTTTTCCTTCGGGGATTACTTCAAGGAAGAGGCCATAGAATGGGCATGGGAACTTTTGACGGAAGGCTATAAGTTGCCCGGAGACCTCTTGTATGTCTCCGTGTACCGGGACGATGACGAGGCTTACAAAATATGGGAGAGCAAGATAGGTATTCCCCCGGAGAGAATCGTCCGTCTGGGCGAGAAAGACAACTTCTGGACCATGGGCGATACCGGTCCATGCGGTCCATGCTCTGAGATATTGATTGACCAGGGCGAGTCTTTGAGCTGCGGTCGACCGGATTGCGCGCCAGGGTGCGACTGTGATCGTTACCTGGAAATCTGGAACCTGGTATTCACACAATTTGATAGAAGTGCCGATGGCAAGCTCTCCCCACTCCCGAAACCGAACATCGACACGGGCATGGGACTGGAGCGTTTGACAGCAGTGGTTCAAGGGGTGACCTCCAATTACGATACCGATCTGTTCAAAGGCCTTATCTCCCGGGCAGAAGACCTCTGCGAAAAGCGGTATGGTGAGGACAATAAACAGGATGTATCCTTCCGCGTCATTTCCGACCATGCCCGGGCAGCCACATTCTTGATAGGCGACGGGATCATGCCCTCCAATGAAGGCCGGGGCTATGTCCTAAGACGCATTATCCGAAGGGCTATTCGATTCGGGCAGGTACTTGGCCTGAAAGATGCTTTTCTCCACATCATTTGCAGCAAAGTGATCGAAATGATGGGCAAAGATTACGGGGAAATTGTCCAGTCAAAGGGCCTTATTGAAGGGATAGTGAGTAATGAAGAAAGGCGATTTGCGGACACCTTCCAATACAGTGTGAAGGTCCTGAATGAAGAGATTAATAAACTGAAGGCCAAAGGAAGAGACACCATTCCCGGTGACGTGGCCTTTAAGCTCTACGATACATATGGCCTTTCTGTTGATATTGTGGAGGATGTGGCCCGGGATGAAAATCTCTCTGTAGATCTGCCCGGTTATGAAAAGGCCATGTCCAGACAAAGGACCCTTTCTCAGGAGTCATGGAAAGGCAGTGGGGAGGAAGAAATCCCAAAGGCCTATCGAGGCCTCCTGGCGCGTGGCCTCACCAGTCGTTTTTTAGGGTATCAAACCCTTATTTCAAAGGCCAGGGTGGCTGCATTGCTGGTGGACGGAAAAGAAACTACCTCAGCCCATGAGGGGAGCCGGGTTGAGGTAGTATTGGACCAAACGCCTTTCTATGGCAAAGCCGGCGGGCAGGCCGGGGATATTGGCTGGCTATCAGATGGGAAAGTGAGATTTCGTGTCACAGATACCCTCAAGTTCAACCAGGATCTCGTTGTTCACAAAGGGCATCTGGAAGCCGGGAGCCTTTCCGTTGGTGACGAGGTGAAAGCACAGGTTGATGAGATAACAAGAAATGTCACGATCCGGAACCACTCTGCCACCCACTTACTCCATGCCGCCCTCAGGGAGATCCTGGGTGACCATGTAAAACAAGCCGGGTCTCTGGTCGCACCCGATAGGCTTCGCTTTGATTTTAGCCATTTCACTCAAGTGTCTACGGAAAAGTTAGCTGAGGTCGAACGTGTTGTTAACGAGCATATCCGCGAAAACCTGCCACTTCATACCACTGAAATGTCCAAAGAAGAGGCAATGAAAACCGGGGCCATGGCCATTTTTGAAGAGCGATATGGTAAAACAGTAAGGCTTGTGTCCATTGGGGATGGTGTCAGCATGGAGTTGTGTGGCGGCACTCACACCAAACGTACCGGTGATATCGGGCTTTTTCGGATCATAAGTGAAAGCGCGGTCGCGGCCAATGTGCGCCGGATCGAAGCCCTGACCGGGGAGGCGGCCCTTAGATATGACCAGAAGCTGGAAAGAGATCTGAAAACTGCGGCTTCGCTACTCAAGGCAGCCCCGGATCAATTGGAAGAGCGAGTTGAGCGGCTTTTAAAGGAGCATAAGGAAAAAGACAGAGAGATCCAATCCCTGAAATCGAAACTCCTTTCCACAAAGTCCCGGGACGTTCTCTCCGAGGCCAGGGAAATCGGGGGCATCAAGGTCATTGCACGGAAAATGGAGGCCGATTCTCCGAAAGAGCTTCGCGAATCAGCAGACAGAATAAAGGACAGGTTAGTCTCAGGCATTGTCCTGCTCGGAGCCGAAAAAGAAGGAAAAGTTATGCTGATCTGTGTGGTCACAAAAGACCTGATGGATCGATTCAAGGCCGGAGACATTATCAGGCAATTGTCAAATATCGTTGGCGGAAAGGGAGGAGGCCGGCCAGATATGGCCCAGGGTGGAGGAAGCAAGCCGGAGGAATTGGAAAACGCCTTTGAAGGTCTGTATGACCTTATTGGAAATGGTGTGGTTTGATTTAAACTATCACGAATTTTCCTGTTTCTCTGCCAGTTTATCCTTGCATTTGCTTAGATATTCAAGTGCTTCGTGATATTGGCCCAGGTCCGGATAGTTTTCGAGAAGGTATCGATACCTACCCATGGCGGCCCGATATTCTTTCATTTTGTAATAGTAATGGCCGACATATAATTCATAATTAGCAAGGCTAATATAACATTGCCGTATTTTCCTGCGCGCTCTGTTGGCGTACTCAGTTCGGGGAAATTTCCTGACAAGGCGCTCGAACTGCCCTTTGGCCGCGTGCGTGTTGGATTGGTCTCTATCAATGGTGCTCACCTGTGAAAAGTGGCACATTCCCTTCTGGTAGATCACATAAGGAATATTTGAATTTTTTGGGTGTAGTCTTTCAAACTCATCATAAGCGTCAAAGGCCTCATCATAAAGCTCCGTTTTGTAAAGGGTATCGGCCAGCTTGAGCTCAGCCGTGATTGCGAATTTGCTGTAAGGATACCTGTCCTTTAAATTCTGAAAGTCCTCGGTTGCTGCTGAATAGCGCCCCCGTTCAATGTTTTCCATGCCATCGTTCATGAGTTCGGCCGGGGATTTCTCTACGTCTTCCCCAAAAAACCGGTCGAACCAGGCACAACCGCCAAGAGAAAAAACCAGGAAAATCCCGGCAAAGAGCCACCCTGCTATAACATGAGATTTATTCATTTCAAGTGAATTAAGTTTGACTCTCAAGGTATCTTTCAACGGCAAAAACGGCTGTGGCCCCTTCACCTACGGCCGTAGCTATCTGTCGCAGTATCTTGGATCGGATATCCCCTGCGGCAAAAACGCCGGGTACAGAGGTTTGCATATCGTTGTTGGTCACCACGAAGCCCAACTTATCCAGCTCCAATTGGCCTTTCACCAGTTCGGTGTTGGGGATGTAGCCGACAAAGACAAACACGCCCTGGACAGGCAGGTGGGATGTTTTTCCGGTTTTGACGTTTTTTAGATCCACCCCTTTCACCTCGGTATCACCCACAATACGCGTCGGTACGGTATCCCACACAAGGTTTACTTTATCCAGCGCCATAACCCGTTCTCGAAGCAACTTGGTGGCCCTCAGCTCATCTCTGCGGTGTATCAGATGAACCTTTGACGCAAAACGTGTCAAAAAGATCGCTTCCTCTACGGCCGTGTCTCCGCCTCCGATAAGCGCCACTTCTTGATCCCTGTAAAAGGGACCGTCACAGGTGGCACAGTAGGAAACACCTTTGCCTATCAAAAGTTCTTCACCTTCAATCCCCAATTTGCG
The DNA here is from genome assembly GCA_048636195.1 of Anaerolineales bacterium. Lineage (GTDB taxonomy): Bacteria > Desulfobacterota > DSM-4660 > Desulfatiglandales > Desulfatiglandaceae > 4484-190-2. Next base: position 3,505 of record JAIVXD010000041.1, on the reverse strand, counting down.
GGGGGTCGCACCGCTTGTCAGGATTAATGCCCTGGTCTCCAGGGTCCCCTTATCGGTCACCACAACCTTTTTTTCCGGGGAGAGTTCAAGCCGGGAAACCTCTTGACTCTCGATCACCAGGTCGAACTTTTCGGCCTGGCGCCTCATTTTGTCGATGAGATCAAACCCTGAGATTCCATCCGGAAAGCCTGGGTAATTTTCCACCCAATCGGTCATCAGGACTTGTCCCCCTGGAGAAAGTCTCTCTAACATGAGGGTTTTAAGGCGTGCCCTTGCAGCATAAAGACCTGCGGTTAGCCCGGCAGGCCCTGCTCCTATTATAATCAGATCTTCCATATTAACACTCTGCATTCATAGAAAAAGAGCCCCGCCTTTTCCCTTATGGCAGGGCCCGGGTGCACACTGAAAAAATGGTTTAAGGTCTCAAGCACTCTTAGAGAAGTTTTTTCAGTTCTTCATCAAGGTGGCTCTTGGGATGGGCACCAACGATCGTCTGAGTTACTTCTCCTCCTTTGAAGAGGATGAGTGTCGGGATGTTCCTGATCCCGAATTTCCCTGGAGTTTGACGATTCCCGTCCACATCCATGCTTGCAATTTTTATCTTGCCTTCATATTCTTTTGCTAATTCCTCCACCACGGGCGATACCATTTTGCATGGTCCGCACCATTCCGCCCAAAAATCAACCATGGCCGGGATATCGGATTTTATGATTTCTTCTTCAAAGGTATCATCCGTCACCTGCAATACATCAGACATCCTAAATCTCCTTTCCGCTAAATAATTTCCTGTAAACCTAATACCGCCAAGTCATTTTGTCAACAGGAAGGACAGCAGAAGAACAATTACTACATTAGTTTCAGGTGCTTTCGCCAGGTTTTACTATGGGTTGGCGGTATCAAGGGTAATCCGGGAGAACGATATTAAGGGAAGAAAAGTGCCGGAGCAAAGCCATCTATTGCTTGGACAACTTCAGGTCCGGGGGATAAATATATTTCGGGTCAATCTTGTAGGTCCAGGGAAGCCCCCACCACTGCCAACCATAGTGCCGTCTGTGGTTAAAGCCGTAAATCTTATTCCTTTTTGCAAGCTGCCGATAAAATTTTTGCTTATTGCTGTCTTTGAAGCGAGGGAATTTCGATCCTTCAAAACCATCTTCCACATGCACTGTGTTTCTAAAGCCAGCTTCCAGAAGAGCCTTGGCAGCGGCAGCACTTCGCGTGCCGTCACGGCAGATGATCAGCAGGTTATCAGTCTTCTTAAAGATTTTGCTTATCTCTGAAATAAAGTCTTTGTTTTTCACATTGAATCGATATCCGTACTGCTCATCCTTTTTACCAAACTCCTGGGTCATGAAAACGTAAGGAAACAGGTATGCACTGATAGGATGGCCCACAAATTGGTATTCAGCCCTTGTTCTCACATCAATGAGGTAAGTGTCTGGTACAGTGTTGAGCATATCATATGCTTCAATGCTCAGGATTTTTTTTGGCTCCTGGGCCAGACAATTTCCCCATGTTACTAAAAGGAGCCCGACAACAATAGCGCCAAAACCTAAGAACAAGGTTTTTCTGTTCATGGTGTTATTTCTATTCATCTATTGGGTTCCAGTGGCCCAGAACTCTATGCAGAGAACTCAATTCATCTCGCCAAAGAAAGAGGCGGGTCTACAAAATTTGAGCCCTTGTGCTCTTTTATTATCAAGATTTCTTAGCTAATATTTGCAACTGCCTTGAATTCTGGTATAAATTAATAATCTAAAATGACCTGTCTTGTCAATCAAAATTGTGGGTCCTGTAGCAGCGCTAAAGAACCAGGGAGAAGGATGTAGTGCTGGAATGTTGGGTTCTGGGCCTCCGGCTCATAGATGCACGATCCTACGCCTCGGAGAGAAATTGAGGGAGTGGGATGTTGAGAAAATCAACTTGACAAGACTTGCAACAAATTGGAAAGTGTCATCTTAAAAATCAAAACAAAGGCCAGAAGGAGAGAGTTATGGAAATCAAAGTCACACAAGCCGATAATAGCGATCTGAAATCAAGACCCACAGATGAGTCTCAAATTGGGTTTGGCGATATTTTCACAGACCACATGTTCCTCATGGACTATGAATCCGGAACCGGTTGGCACAATCCCCGCGTAGAACCATACCGCAATATCTCAATTGATCCTGCTGCCATGGGCATTCATTATGGGCAGGAGATATTTGAAGGGCTAAAGGCTTACGGAGGAAGAGATGGGGGAATTTATCTCTTTAGAGCAAGGGATAATTTTAAAAGACTCAATCGCTCCGCTGCAAGACTCTGTATGCCCGAAATGGATATAGAACTGGCCATGGAAGGCATGAAAAAACTCATTCTCCTTGATAAAGAATGGATCCCAAGGAGTGAAGGGACGTCTCTGTACATCAGACCCACCATGCTTGCCACTGAACCACACTTAGGAGTTCGCCCCTCCGCCACTTATTTGTTCTTCATTATTATTGGACCCGTAGGGCCCTATTTCAAGGAAGGCCTGAACCCGGTCACGATTTATGTGGAAGATTTCTATGTCCGGGCTGCCCATGGTGGAATCGGTGATGCTAAAACCGCGGGCAATTATGCGAGCAGCCTGCTGGCAACTGAAAAAGCAAAAGAAAAAGGCTTTACCCAGGTATTGTGGCTGGATGCCAAGGAGCATAAATACGTGGAAGAAGTTGGAACTATGAACATGTTTTTTCTTATTAATGAGGAGGTGATTACAGCCCCGCTTGACGGCAGCATCCTGCCGGGAATTACAAGGGATTCGGTCATAGAGCTGGTGAAGGGCTGGGGTATGAAAGTGTCAGAGAGGAGTCTTGCCATAGACGAAATTGTGGAGGCCGCCAGGAACGGGACCCTGAAGGAGGCCTTTGGCACAGGTACAGCGGCCGTGATATCGCCAGTGGGGCAGATGACTTACAAAGGAGAAGACCATATCGTGGCTGGAGGTAAAATGGGAGACCTCTCTCAAAAGCTCTACGATGAAATCGTGGCCCTACAATACGGGGAAAAGGCCGATAATCACGGATGGGTGGAGCGAATAGGTTAATTTCCAACCGTCCCTGAAATCAATCTGCATCAAATGTAACCTTCAAGATCTTTTTAGTATCGGGTAAGATTTTGAAACGGTCGTCAATCCTAAAGCCGCATACCCAAATCGGAATATCCCGGCAGAACAAAATCGGTGTTTGAGCCCTGGCCTCGGAGGGCACTTTGAGGTCCATAAAGAAGTCCTTGAGCTTCTTGTGCCCGCTCATACCGAAGGGAACAAACTTATCTCCGGGTCGGACATTTCTGATCATCAAAGGATATATCAGGTGGTCTGCGTTCAGGAACGCGCACCACCGGGAGGCCCCCATGTCAGACAATGCCGCCTTTTCCATCTCTGTAAGCGAAATCGTGCGCCCTAAGGCTGTCAGATCAAACTTGCCCGGCCCGTCCAGGAGATAGCGAAACCCCTCGGATCGAGTGTCCTTCGTTCCAGTGA
>JAIVXD010000040.1:0-11192 GCA_048636195.1 Anaerolineales bacterium | reverse complement strand
TGACAAAATCCAAATGTCAAATCAAATCCAAAACCCCAATGTCAAAATGTTTTCCAAAACGATCAGTTATTTATCTTTTTCCCATTATGCACCTTCACCAGTGTAGGCTGCGTTTGAATTAATGGGTGGACATATATTTTTTAGCATTTGTCATTTGACATTCATTTGAAATTTGGGCTTTGACCTTTGTCATTCGAATTCATTATATTTACATATTTTGACTCTTTTAGGGTCACCATTCAAGCCACCCCTTTTAGGGGTGATAGTTGACATTTACTGGAGGTGAGACCATGAAAGTAAGTCGTGTTTCTGAGATGAGAACTCTGGATAGGACGGCCACAGATAAATTTGGCATAGCAGAAGAAATATTGATGGAAAACGCAGGGGAGGCTGTTTACTTTGTGCTCTTAAGAGAGTTCGGGATACAAGACAGGGACTTTATAGTGTTTTGCGGAATAGGCAACAACGGGGGTGATGGGTTTGTTGTTGCGAGAAAAATTCATTCAAGTGGAGGAAAAGTCAAAGTATTCATTTTAGGCGATCACAAAAGGTTCAAAGGTCCAGCAAAGACTAACTTTAACATTGTATCCCGGTTGCCTGTAGAAATTCAACAAATTGAATCTATTGATTCCATAAAGACAGATGTCTTTCACTGCGACGCGATCGTGGATGCAATTTTCGGCACCGGTCTCACGCGGGATGTTGAGGGCCTGTATCGTAATGTCATTGAGCTGATAAACGAAAGCGGAAAAGCCGTGTTTAGCGTTGATATTCCCTCCGGTATCCACGGAGATACGGGAAAAATAATGGGGGCAGCGGTTAAGGCAGATTATACTGTAACCTTTGGCCTTCCAAAAATTGGGGCCATGCTTTTTCCAGGATATGATCTGTGCGGAAGACTGTACGTCACACATATATCCTTCCCGCCATCAATGTACAACAAAGATTCAATGAAAATTGAGATCAACCATCCGCCGAAACTTATTTGCAGGGATAAAAATGCCCACAAAGGGGACCTTGGTGATGTGCTTTTTATTGCAGGTGCCGCAAGCTATTTTGGGGCTCCTTATTTCGCAGCCCTTTCTTTTCTGAAAGCAGGGGGCGGTTATTCCCGCCTTGCGGCACCCGAATCCATTACGCCGTTTATAGCCAATAAGGGAAGCGAGATCGTATTTGTTCCCCAGAAGGAAACAAGCTCCGGAACTATTTCATCTGAGAACGTAGACGCTTTGCTTGAACTCTCAGAGAGAGTGGATATGGTTGTACTGGGACCCGGGTTATCTCTCGAGGAAGAAACTCAAAAGCTGGTTAGGCGATTGGCCGGGAAGATTGTGAAACCACTGCTCATAGATGGTGACGGCATTACTGCACTCTGCCAGGATTTGGAAATTATAAAGAAGAGGAAGGCAGAGACCATCCTCACGCCGCATTTAGGCGAAATGTCCAGGATCACAAGGCTTGGCGTCCCCGAAATAGACACTAACAAGACCGATATTCTGCAGCGTGCTGCCAGGGAACTGAATGCTACGGTTGTCTTGAAAGGAGGTCATTCACTGATAGCATATCCAGATGAAAGGGTTTTTATAAACATGAGCGGGAACCCCGGTATGGCTACGGCAGGCTCGGGAGATGTCCTGACAGGGACAATCGCTGCCATGTTCGGACTGGGGCTGTCTGTTCAGGATGCAGTGAGGAAAGGAGTGTTTATTCATGGCTTTGCAGGAGACCTTGCTGCAGAAGATGAAGGCGAGGATGGTATAACGGCTCAGGATATAATGGATTATCTGCCACTTGCCGTGAAAATGGACCGCGAAGGTCTTGATGAAGCTTTTGCGCACCGTTATAAAGGGGTGCAAGTAATTTAACGTTGAGGCACAGCATTCATCATATTGCTACGTTAACGGGTGTTGGTTTAAGCACCCTCATTAGGTCGCTTGGGGAGATCTCTGCCAGCAGTCCTCTTTTCCCTGCATTGATGTAGATTTTTTTAAGATTAATAATGGTCTCTTCGATGCAGGTTTTTAAGGGTTTTTTTGTGCCAAAGGGAGAAATGCCACCAACAAGATACCCTGTGTGCTTTTGCGCTACCTGAGGGTCACAGGGACTGACAGTCTTAACCCCCAAGGCCCTCGCAAGTGCCTTTGTTGAAACTTTTTTGTCACCATGCATAAGTATCAGGAAAGGATGCCCATTTCCGTCTTCCATTACAAGCGTCTTTACAACCATGTGCTCTTCCACATTGAACTCCCTGGCTGCTACTGCGGTCCCCCCTTTTTCTTCATACTTGTAGTAATGAATGGAAAACTCAATCTTATGATGTTTTAGTGCACGAATAGCCTGGGTTGTTGGAAATTTTTCCTTTGACATATCATGGATATTACATCAATGGATCATTAAGCGTCAACTTGATTGCATTGAGATGCTTTATTGACACAGAGCCCCCTTCAACCTATACTTTTTAGAGAGAAAGGGTTGGCGGGAAAGAAAATTGGACCAGGAGACCGGGTGAAATGAAGAATACCTTGGCAGTGATTATGGCTGGAGGCAAGGGAGAGCGACTGATGCCCCTGACGGAGCATCGGTCAAAGCCGGCTATTCCATTTGGGGGGATCTACCTTCTTATAGATCTGACGCTCTCCAACTGCATCAACTCAGGAGTGTATAAAATAATTGTTTTACCCCAGTACAAATCCCAGACCCTGATGCAGCACCTTGAAGGTGGGTGGAATATCTTCAGCCCTGCCCTGGGCCATTACCTCAAGATCGCACCACCCCAAATGATGGTGGGAGAACGATGGTATCAGGGGACCGCCGACTCCATCCGCCAGAATGTGTACCTGATCGAGGAGGCATCTCCCGACTATGTCCTCATCCTTTCCGGCGACCATGTGTATAAAATGGACTATTCCCTTTTAAAGGCCTACCATGAAGCCCAGAATGCCGATGTAACCATCTCTGTTATCGAGCTTGGTAAAGACATGGCCGGCCAGTACGGAATACTTGAAGTTGACAAACAGTTTCGTGTCAAGGGCTTTCAGGAGAAACCTCCAAGACCCAAGACCATCCCCGGGGATAGCGCCCATGTACTGGCCTCCATGGGCATTTACATGTTCAAGACCCAGGTTTTAATAGACTTGCTGGAGAATGACGACCGGCAAGATTTCGGCAAACATATTTTACCCAATATTCTCGAAACCCACCGGGTCATGGCCTATCCTTACCGGCGAGAAAATAGGATCGAAGATGTAATTTTTTATACTGACGAAGATGGCGAACGCCGTGAGGCCGTGGAAATTATCCGAGACTCAGGCTACTGGCGTGATGTGGGCACCCTGGACTCATATTGGAACGCCAATATGGATATGACCGGGGTAGATCCGTATTTTAACATGTACGGCCAGAACTGGCCTATTCGCACATTTCAACGTCAGTACCCGCCGGTAAAGACTGTTTTTGCCCAGGAGTCCGGCAGCAAGCCACGGGCGGGTCAGGCCCTTGATTCTCTGGTAGCCCACGGATGCATCCTCAGTGGAGGACTAATTCGCAATAGTGTGCTATCATATAACGTTTTTGTTCAAAGCTGGGCATCGGTCGAGGAATCGGTCATTATGGAGAACGTGGTCGTGGGCCGTCATGCCCGAATCAAGAAGGCCATTATTGCTGAAGGGGCGCGTATTCCGTCTCATACCGAGATCGGTTATAACCCCCGGAAAGACCGTAAGCGTTTCACCGTCACCCCTCGGGGTATTACCGTTGTGACACATGAAGACTTTGGAGAATGAATTGCCTCGTTCGAATAGGCCGGAGTTGTAGATATAGAAATCGTTAACTTAGGAGAACTTCAGATAAACCTATGAAAGCAAAAATCAAATACAATGTTGTACCCAAAGTCCCACCAAAACTGGAGGCCTTAAGAAGTCTGGCTTATAACCTCTGCTTTAGCTGGAAGGGTGAAATTGCAGACATCTTCCAGCGTATCGACACAGGGTTATGGGCTGGATGCAGACACAATCCGGTATTGATGCTCGGTTTGGTCAGTCAGGAACGGCTGGACGAATTGGCTGAGGATCAGGGATTCCTTGCACAGCTTGAGCGGCTGAACCAGGATTTCGATCGATATCTCTCCCAACCTCGTATCCAGGCGGAGGATTATTATCCCGAGATGCCCTTTCAAGTGGCTTACTTCTCGGCTGAATTTGGCTTGAGTGAATGCCTGCCCATTTACTCCGGAGGGCTGGGGATTCTGGCAGGGGATCACCTTAAATCTGCCAGCGATTTGAATGTCCCCCTTGTGGGCGTAGGGCTCCTGTATCAAGAGGGCTATTTCAGCCAGTACCTCAGCTCCGATGGCTGGCAGATGGAGACTTATTCGGTCAACGATTTTGCAAATATGCCGGTTATACTCGTCCGGGATAAGAAAGGCCGACCCCTCCGCGTATCGGTAGACTTCAAGGGCAAACAGGTCCAGATTTTGATCTGGCGAATTAACGTGGGGAGAGTTCCCCTGTATATGCTTGACACCAATGTTGAATCTAATCCGCCTGAATTTCGAGGAACCACTGGCCAGCTTTACGGCGGAGACCGTGAGATGCGGCTCAGGCAGGAGATCGTCCTGGGAATTGGCGGTGTCCGGGCCCTCAAGGCCCTGGGGATAGAGCCGACCGTTATACACATGAATGAAGGGCACTCAGCCTTTTCCGCGTTGGAGAAAATCAATATTGTGAGAAAGGAAAACGGGCTCTCTTTTGACGCGGCCCGTGAGATCGTCCTGGCGAGCACGGCCTTCACAACCCACACTCCGGTCCCGGCGGGGAATGATTCCTTTGACCCCGGGCTGCTCCGGGCCTACTTCGAACAATATGCAAAAGAGCTCGGGATCAGCTTCCGGGTGTTGTTGGGTTATGGTCGTCTCGACCCTCATGACGAATCAGAGCACTTTGGCATGACTACGCTGGCTCTCAGGCTCTCCGCTCACACCAATGGGGTCAGCAGACTTCATGGTCAGGTCTCCCGGGGCATCTGGCAAAAGGTGTGGCACCACCACCCGGTTGAGGATGTTCCTATCGATCACATCACCAACGGTATCCATGTCCCCACCTGGATCTCAAGGGGTATGGCAGGGCTCTTTGACCGTTACCTTGGCCCAAACTGGGCTGAAGACCCGGACAATGAACGTGTCTGGGAACACGTAGATCAGATCCCTAACACAGAGTTATGGCGGACCCACGAGCGCTGCAGGGAACATCTGGTCAGTTTCACACGTCGTCGCCTGGCAGAGCAACTGGATAGAAGGGGGGCTTCAACGGCCGAGATCCAGGCCGCCAGCGAAGTCCTGACACCAGATGCCCTTATTATTGGCTTTGCTCGGCGTTTCGCCACATACAAGCGGGCTACGCTCCTTTTCAAGGACCCGGACCGGCTGGAGCGCATCGTCAACCACCCAAAATACCCTGTGCAGATTGTTATCGCCGGCAAGGCTCACCCGCAGGACAATGAGGGCAAGGAGTTCATAAAGACGATTATTCATCTTGCGCGAGAGGAACGTTTCCGCCGAAGCATTGTCTTTATGGAAAACTATAACATGGATGTCGCCCAATATCTGGTCTCCGGGAGTGACATCTGGCTCAACACGCCCCGCCGGCCCTTAGAAGCCTGCGGAACCAGTGGTATGAAGGCTCTTGCCAATGGGGTGCTAAATCTAAGTGTTCTGGATGGCTGGTGGGACGAAGGTTATCACCGTGACTTTGGCTGGGCCCTGGGGCATGGTGAGGTTTACAAGGACCATGCGGCCCAGGACAACATTGAAAGCCGTGATCTCTATACCCTCCTGGAAGAGGAGATTGTGCCTCTCTTTTACCAGCGGGGCCGCGACGGCATACCGCGAGGCTGGGTGGAAAAGATGAGGGCCGGTCTCCGGAACCTGGTCCCTATTTTTAACTCCCACCGGATGGTGCAGGAATATGTAACCCGATACTACTTGCCCTGCTCCAGACGTTTCAACACCCTGTGCCGGAATGATTTCGCCGGATCCAAGGATCTGGCCGTGTGGCGCCAAAAACTCATGACCGGCTGGAATGCTGTTTCTGTGGAAGAGGTGGTGTCAAGCGATGATCTGGAAATGCCGGTGGGTCAGGAAGTCGAGGTGGTGGCTCGTGTGAAGCTGGGAGATCTTTCACCGGAGGATGTGATCGTTGAGGCCTATTATGGTGGCCTGGATCACCAGGGGGAATTTGCCGGAAGGGAGACAGTGCCAATGGAGGTGAAGGACTCGGACGGTGATTCATATACATTCCGCGGGCTGATTCCCTGCAGAACGACCGGCCGTTTCGGTTACACCGTGCGAGTGATGCCCAGCCACAAGCGACTTGAGAACCGTTTCGCAATGGGCCTTGTGACATGGGCGTAAAATAGGGTTGCGAGTTATAACCTCAATTGAGGCGGTATTTGGTATCCGGTACTTGGTACTGGTTTAGAGGAATTTTTTCGTTACATGGAGATTATGTGAATTTGGCTACTACATTAAATCCCCGGGACATCAAGCCCCTTATTTCCGGTGAGGTGACCGATCCTTTTACTTTGCTCGGCGCCCACCCTGTAGTGCTCGATACGGGACCGGCACTGGCAGTTAGGGCCTTTCTGCCAGGAGCCCGGAGCGTGGCTGTGCTGGATCTGGTCCCCGGGCAGGAAATCCCGGCCCCGCTTGTGGACGCACACGGACTCTTTGAAGCGGTATTGCCCGGGGAACGGGAGATTTTCCCTTACCGCCTTAAAGTGGACTTCGGCACAGACCCAGTCACAACCTTCTATGATTGCTACTCCTTCGGCCCTGTCCTTACGGAGGACGATCTTTACCTCTTAGGCGAGGGTAATTTCTACGAAATCTACGAAAAGCTGGGAGCGCACCCCTGGCAGCATCAGGGGGTCTCGGGAACCTTTTTTGCCGTCTGGGCTCCATCAGCGAGCCGGGTCAGTGTAGTGGGTGATTTTAACCAGTGGGATGGTCGCCGCCACCAGATGCGTTCCAGAGGGGCTTCCGGGGTCTGGGAATTATTCGTGCCCCACCTGGGGCCAGGTCTCCTTTACAAGTTTGAAATCCGCACCCAAAACGGAACTCTCCTCATCAAGGCCGATCCTCTTGCGTTTCGCTTTGAAAAGAGACCTAAAACTGCCGCTATAGTCCATGATTTGAATTCCTATACCTGGACTGACCACGAATGGATGACCTCTAGGCCGAAGCAGGACCCTTTGTGCGGACCCATGGCAATTTATGAAGTCCATCTGGGTTCCTGGCGGCGCAGGGTCGAGGAGGGCAACCGGTGGCTGACTTATCGGGAAGCAGCCGAAGAGCTCATCTCCTATGTGAAGGAGATGGGGTTCAATTACATCGAGTTCCTCCCCCTGGCCGAACACCCTTTTGACGGCTCCTGGGGCTATCAGGTCACCGGTTACTATGCCGCGACCTCCCGGTTCGGTACACCAGACGACTTGATGTACCTCGTGGACTGCTGCCACGCCGCAGGACTGGGTGTTATCCTTGACTGGGTCCCGGCCCATTTTCCAAAGGACGCGTTTGCCCTCGAGACCTTCGACGGAACCCATCTCTATGAACATGCTGATCCGAGGCAAGGTGTACAGCAGGATTGGGATACCCTGATATTCAATTGCGGCCGTAATGAGGTGAGAAATTTCCTGGTCGCCAATGCACTGTTCTGGTTTGATAAATATCATATAGATGGGTTGCGGGTGGATGCCGTGGCCTCCATGCTCTACTTAGACTACTCTCGCAAGGAAGGGGAGTGGGTCCCCAACCGCTATGGCGGGCGGGAAAATTTAGAGGCCATTGATTTTATCAAGACTTTTAACGCCAAGGTTTATGAACTTTTTCCCGGTGTTGTGACCATTGCAGAGGAGTCCACTGCCTGGCCCGGTGTCACCCGCCCTGTCCATCTTGGTGGCCTGGGCTTTATGTTTAAATGGAACATGGGCTGGATGCATGACATGCTCGGTTTTATGTCCAAGGACCCGGTCCACCGGCATTATCACATGGACAATCTCACTTTTGCATTGCTCTATGCCTTTCACGAAAACTTTATCCTGCCTTTGTCCCACGATGAGGTGGTTCACGGAAAGGCATCCCTTCTATCCAAGATGCCAGGGGACGATTGGCAGAAGTTTGCTAACCTCCGTTTGCTTCTGGGTTATATGTACGGGGAGCCGGGTAAAAAAACTTTGTTTATGGGAGGTGAGTTTGGCCAATGGCGGGAATGGGACCACGACCAGTCCCTTCAGTGGGACCTCCTCCAATACGAGTCCCATCAGGGACTGCAAAGGTATGTTAAAGATCTCAACCATGTATATCTTTCCGAACCGGCCCTTTATGAAATCGACTTCGACCCTGCCGGATTCGAGTGGATCGATTTCCGGGACACCGATGTCAATGTCGTATCCTTTATCCGCAAAGGAAAAACATCGGATCAGACCCTTGTCTTCGTTTTTAACTTCACCCCTGTACCGCGGATGAATTACCGCATAGGTGCCCCACGTCCAGGATTCTATCAAGAGTTGATCAATTCGGACTCGACCGTTTACGGTGGGTCAAACGTGGGCCTGGGCGGTGGCATCAAGGCCGAATCCCGTCCCTGGCACGGCCAACCTTACTCCTTCAGCCTGCATCTGCCCCCCTTGGGCATGCTCATTTTAAAACCCATGGGCGGGTAACTCTATCAATTCCTATTTTGGATTCGAGATAGTTTCGCAAGGTATTTATCGCCTGCCCAGCCTCATTTCTCCTTGACCCAGTCTTTGTTTTGCTCTATGAATACTTCAAGCTTTAATATGCAAAAAAGACCATAATTTTTCTATCCCTTGAAACCAAGCAGAAGAATTTACTTATGCCAATTGAACCCGTCCAGACAGATCTATTCGATCCCTTTCAGGTTCACAGTCCTCCTAAAGAAAGGATCAGTCCTTCTTTTTACAGACAGACATTAACCAAACTGCTATTGGAGGATTTTGACTTTCACGGAGAAAACAGCAGCTATGCCACCCATAATTTCCATGCGTTCCCTGCTAAATTTCCGCCCCAACTACCTAAGAAGTTTATTGTCGGTCTAACACTGCCTGGTGAAAAAGTGCTGGATCCAATGTCTGGTTCGGGTACCACTGTCCTTGAAGCCGTGCTCAGCGGACGACATGGTATCGGCGTAGACATTGATCCACTTGCCCTGAATCTAACCAAGGTTAAGGTCTCCGACCTTGACCTGGGCGAACTATTAACATGTGCGAATTCAATCCTTGAACAAGGTTATCATGTATTGAAACATAAAAAGGCCGAGCTTCACGCAGCTCTATATAATCGCTTTGACGGACCCACTAAAAAGTTTGTTGATTATTGGTTCCTTGAGGAAACACAGCTTGAACTTTTGGCATTGATCCAGACAATTGAAAAAATCCCCCGTCCTAACCTGCGCAAATTTTTTGAAATTGCCCTGTCGTCTATTATCATAACAAAGTCAGGCGGGGTTTCTCGTGCATATGACCTGGCTCATACCCGGCCACATAAAATAAAAGATAAGATTCCTCGTTCGTCCATGGATGAGTTTGAAAAACGGTTAAGCAAGAACATTAAAAATATCAATAAACTGGCCTGGAGCTCGGGACAGGCTGACCTTTTATTTAGTAATGTTCAGGCACTTGGATTAGCCGATAATTCCGTAGATCTTATTGTCACTTCGCCACCCTATGCTTCCAATGCAATTGATTACATGCGGGCTCATAAGTTTTCTCTGGTATGGTTTGGGCATGCAATTGATTCCCTATCAAAAATGCGAGGAGATTATATCGGAGGGGAACGGGTCAGCGATTTTCATATGCGTAACCTGCCAACCTATTGCGAGAGTATTATTGCAACGATTGGTGCAAAGGATCAGAAAAGGGGGAAAGTCATAAGACGATACTACACAGAAATGTTTCTGTCTCTTTCTGAGATGTTCAGAGTTCTAAAACCGGGGAAGGCAGCTCTCATAGTTGTTGGGTCTTCCATTATGCGAGGGATTGATACAGAAACAGCAAGATGTCTTAGTGAGATAGGCAAGAACATCGGGTTCGATTTGGTTGGTGTTGCGGAACGACGATTGGACCGCAATAAACGCATGATGCCTGCTCGAAAAAATGGAGAATCAGGCTCCAAAATAGAAGAGAGAATGCAAAAGGAATATATTCTTGGGTTTTACAAACCAAATTAGGTGCTTTTTCTCTGCCGAATGCCGAAAATAATGAGGCATATATGACAATGAAAAACCTTCGCAGAAGGTACCATAAGGAAATCTGTAAACGCATTCTCGGTCTGAAATCGGGAGTCCCTAACTTTGCTGATATTAGCAGCAAGACGAGTAGAACGCTGGCGCTTGGCCTGGTTAAGAGGCTTGATTGCTCGTTATGTGCAAGCCCACCAGTTGGCCAAACAGTCGGCACCGTGTTCGGTGAACTCACTCTGGATTTCCTGCATAGGGCTTTTAGGCTATTTCAACATATTCGGCCGGGAAAATGGGTATTTTCCGCCAGTCAAGCGTCCATTGGCATTGCCGCCTTTGATCAATACGAGCATTTGGCCGCCCTTGATAATGCGCTAAAGACCCACAAAGATCTTGCTGCAGCCCTTGGCGGAGATTATATCATCCGGCCGGATATTGTTATTGGCCGAGAACCTCTTTCTGATTCTGAAATTAACAAAAAGAAGATAATATTAGGTGGGGGACCGATTTCAGTCCTTACACCGTTGCGTAAGAATAATTACCAGAGCCCTAAACCTATCTTACATGCAAGCATTTCTTGCAAGTGGACGATTAGAAGTGATCGTGCACAAAATACGCGCACAGAGGCGTTGAACCTGATCCGAAATCGGAAAGGAAAAACCCCTCATATTTCTTGTGTTACTGCCGAGCCGATGCCTACCAGACTGGCATCTCTTGCAATGGGTACCGGAGACATTGATTGCGTTTATCATATGGCCCTTCAGGAACTGATTTTATCAGTGAACGAGAGTGGAAATGAAGATCAGGGAGAAATGCTTGATACTCTGGTAAATGGAAAGCGACTGCGTGATATCAGTGATCTGCCGTTTGATCTTATCTCCTGACTAATTCTCTGCACCAAAATCACCATTTCTGGATGGACACGAGTTAAGTGTGAAA
>JAIVXD010000039.1:0-11289 GCA_048636195.1 Anaerolineales bacterium | reverse complement strand
GGAAGACCCCAATCATCACTTTTCCTGAACACTCAAAACCTCATCTGCGATCCCCCAATCCCGACACGCTATATGTTGTGATGCATTTTTTCTTGATCCACAAGGCCAACTGCCCTATACTCTCCCAACAAAAAAGGAAGTTCTTATCAATTCAATTATCAATTTCCATCTTAAAGGGAGAGAGTTCTATAATTCTTGAACTATTTTTTTTAGTTTTCTTGCAATTGCTTTGGGTTCACCACCACTGAACATGTATGGTTTTCCAATATGTACGGAAACATCTCCCCGTTTTGGAAATGATGCGCCGGGCGGTAAGATTCCGAATGTACCTTTTAGACGAACGGGAACAACAGGCACCCCGGTACCGAGAGCAAGATGGCCTATCCCATCCTTGAAGGGTATTATCTCGCCTGTCTCTGTTCTGTGCCCTTCAGGAAATATCAAAGGACAGTAGTTTTTCTCAATCAGTTCTCCCGTATAGGTAAAACTCCGGCGAAATGTTGCGGGGGAAAAAGGGTATACATGGAAAAATGTCACCAGGGCCATGTATCCACAAAAATGGAGCAGGTGCATGAAAAAACGGTCTCCACTCGGCAGGAAGTATTCCCTGAAAAAATTTTCCCTCACTGCCGGAGAAAGACGACAGCTGAAACGATGAGGCAGGGCCTTTAGAAGCAAAGGGGTATCAATGTGGCTGCTGTGATTGGCAATAAATATCACGGGAGGATTCACCCCGCGGAGGTTTTCGAGTCCGTTCACTTTATGCCGGCAGAAAATACTTAGAATGGGAAAGAGGATAATATGCAGGACGGCAAAACGGATGGGAGCAAGGAGAAAGAAATTGCTGAAGCGGGGCATCGGGATCTTTTTCTCTCTGAATTCTTTTCCTGAAAGCAGGCCTTCCAGGTCTTTTATTGAAGTTTCCTCATCCAGAAGGGAGTCCTGGATCGAAACCTGGTAGTCATTTTCCAGATTCAGTGCAAGTTCCAGACGGTCCAGAGAAGTAAGGCCCAGATCACGACCCAGCGTAAGGGTTGGGCTGAGAGTGTCCGCGTCCACATTGGTAAACCTGGAGATGATATCGGCAAGACCGCTTCCGGGTGGAGCTTGGGTTTCAGTTTTCAGGGATGCTATTCTTTCAGCAACCGGTATTTTTTTGATCTTGAGCGATGAAGTGCGGGGAAAGTCACGCTCCGGCCAGATGCGAAAATGCTTGATCCTCTGCGGCGGGGAAAGGACGGCGTTTGCCTTTCGTATAATATCCTCTCCGGAATCAATACCTGGTTCGACAAGGAGCACCGCCACAACATCTGTCTCTATACCGATAACGGCGCTGTCTTTTACCCCGGGTAGTGAGTTGAGTACACTCTCTATCTCTTCGGGGTATATGTTGACCCCGTCAGAGGTAACTATTACATCTTTTTTTCGACCCAGGAAGTAAAGATTTCCCTCTCGATCAACGTTTCCTATATCTCCGGTTCGAAGCCACCCCTCTTGAAACGATGCCTCCGTGCTACCATGATCTGCGAAATAACCCTCACTTACATTTGCCCCCCTCACCAGTATCTCTCCATCGTCGGCAATCCTGATCTGCTGGTTACCTATGACCTTTCCTACAGAACCCTGTTTATCTCTGAGCGGGTTAAAGATGGTTACCATGGGCGATGTTTCCGTCAGGCCGTATCCCTGGTACATGGCAAAGGAGAGTCGCCTGTAAAATTCGTATATTTCAGGGTCGAGCTTCGCACCTCCAATCACCATGGCCAGAAACCTCAAACCCATCCTGCGGTGAAGTCCTAAAAAATAGAGAAACCGTAAAATAAAATGCCAGTCTGCCACACGTTCGTATTTCTTCCAGAAAGTTTTCCCTTCGCCACGACGGTTGATATCATTAATTATGTGCAACCTCAGTATTTCCACTATCCTCGGTACGCACACGGCGACTATAATCTTTTCCTTTTTGATTGTCTCCAGCAGAAAAGAAGAAGAGAGCTTCTGTGGAAATACCACTGACCCCTTTAACATCAGGGGAACAAATATCTCCGCCATCTGTCCGTAAAGGTGACTGAGTGGAAGAAGCGCCAGGAAATTTATATTCTTAAGTATGCTTATGGCAGGCCGTAAACTGGAGATGACATCTAAGACTGGAGGGAAAAGAGAGGTAATATTACCGTGCCGGATCATTACACCTTTCGGCTCGGCCGTGGTGCCGGAGGTAAATACAATCTCCGCCAGATCAGACTCGTATACAGGTGGATTTTCAGCCGATTTGGCCGGATAACCGTCAAGTTTCTCCTCCAGGGTTTCCAGATCGAGGAAAGGGGAATTGCCCCCAAATTTCCTGTTATTGTTTGAAGAAACAACGAGTTTGGCCTGAACTTTTTCGGCGATTCGAAATGCCGCATCATGTGTAATCGCGCCGTCCAGCGGCACAAGCACAGCGCCACGGTTTATTGTACCGAGAAAGGCAACCAGCAGGGGGAGAGTATTGTCTCCCCATATGACAACCCTGTCTCCCTTGCCAATTCCTCGGTCTTCCAGCAGTGAAGAGAATCTCATGGAAAGATTAAATATCTTGCGGTAGCTCCATCTTGTCGTGTAGTAGTCACTCCTGAAGGCAAAGTAAGGCCTTGTTCCCCCTTTTTCCATCGAGCGTATTAGATCGACCAGTTTGGAAGGGGACTTTTCGTGATGCTCGGGAAGACTGACGTTATCGGGCATAAGCTGCACCTTATCGCAGTGCCAATCGAGACCTTTGAAAATATAATTCTGCAACGTTAGACAGTTAACAATCAAATCTTGTGCAAAAAGCGCAAGAAATTTTTTACAATGCCCGGAAAGCCAGTGATAGAAAGGGTTTCCGGAGAATGAATGGTGATTCAACTTTTTTAGTCCCGCGCAGCGCGGGATTGCGTTGCGCCATCTGATTCCACCAACGGCGGGAAAAACATATATCCCTCGGTGGTTACCATAACTTCCCCGCTGCAAGCGGGATAAATAGGCACTTTAGTTCACTTTAGCTCACTTTAGGCACTTTTCCGGTTTATCCGGGTTAGGGTTTAATCTTTGATATTTTTCAATATTTCGTCTATTGTCTTGTATCATGAAATAAACAAGCCCAGACAGAATCAAACTTCATAGAAAGATAGAAGGAAAATTAGATGCAAAAGATATGGAGGGTGCTTTTATTCGTCGGCATTTTTTTTTCAGTGGTGGTTTCAGAGGCCCGGGCCGAAGACTATCCCAAAATGAAGTTGCGTTATGCGAATTATCTGCCCGAGAAAGCGCCAAATTCAAAGGTAGACATATTTGTGGCCAATGAATTAACCAGGCGCACCCATGATCGCGTCCAGGTCAAAATTTATCACGGGGAAACCCTGGGTAAGTCGACTGAAATGATTGATCTCGTCGGCGGAAGTGCGGTTGACTTCGGCAACTTTTCACATGGTTACAGTTTTGCTCGACTGCCGATGAATGCGTTCTTTAATACACCCATGATATACAAAAACCACGTTATCGCCGCAAAAATGTCGAAGCTTGGGTATCTGACTCAGAAAAAAGTGCAGGAGGACATGCAGAATAATAATTTGCATCCCTTTCTTTTTAGAGCATTGAATGAGTACCGGCTTATTTCGAAAAAGCCGATCCGCAACCTTGCAGATTTCAAAGGACTAAAGGTCCGCACATTCGGTGCGGTCAATCCAAAGATGTTCAAAGCACTTGGGGCTGTGCCGGTCACAATGGTCGCAACCGATGCGTATGAGGGGTTGAAACGGGGAACGATAGACGCTGTGTATCTTACATGGACCGGGTTTTATGTATTTAAATTCTTTGAAGTGGCAAAATATATCAGTGATGTGAACTTCGGCGCCAACGGAGGTTATCTGACCTATGTTAATCTGGATCTATGGAACAGTTGGCCCCAAAGTCTTAAGACACTGTTTAACCAGATCACACTGGAGGGAGAGCAGCTGTCGAACAAAGTCGTCGGAGAATTTGACCGAAAAGCGCTTGCGTTGATGATTGCAGGCGGCGCTGAACTCGTTCATTTTGAAGAGCAGGAGAAGCTGCAAAAAGCGGTGCCGGATACCATCAAGCTGGTTGAGGAAAAAGTTGCAAAAGTTGGCAAACAATATGAAGCACCCGCCCGTAAGTATGCTGAATTTTTAAGGAAAGAACTCGCGCAGTGAAATAACAGGAAGATCCGATGCGAACTATTGTAGATGGATTCGAAAAAATGCTCTCGCTTGCCATCCGTCTGGCCGTCGCTTTGGGTGCCTTAGTCTTACTTGCGCTTGCCCTGATCGGCACCTCGGATGTTTTGGCGACGAGAATCCTGGACCAACCCATACCCGGCGTCATAAAACTATCAGAGGCAGGTTTGGTATTGATACTGTTCCTTGGATTGGCGGTTGCCACAAGCAAACGCGGCCATATTCAGGTAGACCTTGTGGTCAACCGCCTGGGACCGCGTGCACGGCGGTTTTGCTCCGCGATAGGATATCTCTTTACGGCCGTTTTCTTGGCCGTGTGGACCTGCCAGATATGGCATCTGGCCGCAAAAAGTTGGTCAATTCGGGAAATGGCGACCGGTCTGCTTCCGTATCCTCTTTATCCCATCAAATTCATTCTTTTTCTGGGGTTGCTTATCGCCACGATTGAGTCCGTTCGCCACCTGGTATTATCCATTCGAGAGATTTACGATCCGAATTCGAGTCAGCGAAAAGGATAGCAGCAAATATGGATCCTATTTTGACTGGAATTGCAGCCATGATCTGCCTGTTAGCCCTTTCAGCTCTCGGGGTTCCGGTTGGCATTGCTCTGGGAACTGTTGCACTGACAGGCCTCTGGCTGGCTGCAGGTCCCGCAATGGCGTTAATTAATCTGAAGACACTACCGTATGCCCTGGGGACTTCTTACACTTTGGTGGTTGTTCCGATGTTTATCCTCATGGGGTTGGTGGCTTCTTCAGCCGGAATTGTGACAGATTTATACGATTCAATCCATCGCTGGTTATCACGTTTGCGCGGCAGTATGTTGATGGTCACGACAGTCGCTTCTGCGGCTTTCGGAGCTGTTTCAGGATCCACGGTTGTGAACGCGACGGTATTCACGCGGATCGCATTGCCGGAGATGGTGCGGCTTGGCTATAAACCCAGTGTCGCAGCTGCGGCCATTGGGGCCTCGGGGACCCTGGCTGCACTGATACCGCCTTCGATAACATTTGTAATTTATGCCGTTATAACCGAGCAATCCATCGGCCAACTGCTGCTGGCCGGTCTTTTACCGGGAATCCTGACTACGGTGGTTTATCTTGTGGGTATCGCCGTTTGTGTACGTTTGTTCAAAGACTGGGCACCGGTACCTGCTGCGCGCTTTAGCTGGAAAGAGAAGTTTGCAGGTATGCACCGGTTGTGGCCGCTTCTCGCTCTTTCCACCATTGTTGTCGGTGGAATTTATACGGGTTGGACCCCTCCATCAGCCGCCGGGGGAGTCGGTGCCATCGGCGCGATTCTGATTGTCATGCTACAGCGGCGATTGCCCCTCCCAACCCTTTGGAAATGCCTGAAGCAGACCATCGAGATTTCGGCCGTGTTGTTTGTAATTGTTGTGGGCGGTATGCTGTTCAGTAGATTTCTAACAGTTGCCGGCTTCGTTTCGACACTTGTGGAACTTTTTCATCAGATTGGTTTTGGCAAGTATATGTTTCTGTTGATGGTCGTCCTGTTATTCCTTTTTCTCGGTATGTTCATGGACACGATTTCAATACTCGTCGTTGCTGTGCCGTTTCTCGACCCAATTGTTGAATCATTAGGAATTAACCCTATTCTTTATGCCGTGATAATTGTAAAGCTTCTCGAGATTGCAGCTGTCTCACCCCCTGTGGGTATCAATTTATTCGCTGTGCTGGCCGCCAGTGATGAGCCCATACCAACAGGGGAGCTTTACAGGAGCGTTTTCCCGTTCATTGTCTTTGATTTGATTACAATTTTGCTATTAATAATATTTCCTGTGATCTCCACCTGGCTTCCGGAGAGCATGATGTGACGGTTTAGTCACCCATCACGGGTTCAAGGTTCTGGGTTCAGAGTTCAAAGCCCGCCCTGGTGCGACTTAATTGGTGTAGAATATTGTTGGCCGCATTTTCAAATTTGATGATCTCGTAAAAAGTCACGAAGTTCGGGATTTGGGGTAATGCCCCCAGTAAGTTCTCAATAAGTTCTGGTGGAATTTATCCGTAAGGATTTTATAAAAGGCTCACGCCTAAACTCCGAAAGGCTATACAGCTATTATAATTCATCAAGGCATTAATCCGGTTGTGAGTGCCCGAACTTATTGAGAAGTTAATGTCCCCAATGCTAACTACTTATAATAATTCACAATCCCTAAATTCCGGAATTCCTCAATCCATGTAAAAAGGACTTTTTACATGGCCGTCAAGGGTGAAAGAATAATAAATCAGATATTTTTTCCGCTTTTAAACCCAACACTCCCGTACTCCAATACTCCAGAACTCCTTCACATTGCATGTTGATATGCTACGAATTGCCGCAGATATTTCAATAACCAACGGTCTTGAATTACACCCCATTGTTCCATTATTCCAGTTCAAATTTTTCTTGACATAACCATTCATTATTATTAATATTCTCCGATACTTCTTCTATAACTTTTGCAACATTCGGGATACAGGGATTTTACTCGTCACCGTTCAGAGGGACCAACTATGATGAACATCCTGCATAAATCTCTGACCATTGCCTTCCTGGCAGCTTCTATCTTTATTTCAGGGTTAAACGTTGATTTTGTCGGCGCACAGAATACGGCTTTAGAACCGGTCACCATTCAACTGCGGTGGTTCCACCAATTTCAGTTTGCCGGCTACTATGCCGCCATCGAAAAGGGCTTTTATGCCGAGGAGGGGCTCGACGTTTCGCTGCTGGAGTTCAATCCCAAGGAAGGGCGAGTCGCCCCCGTGCTGGCGGGAAAAGCACAGTATGGCGTCGGGGACCCGGTGCTCATGAAGCTCCGGGCCGAGGGCAAGCCGGTCGTGGTGCTGGCCCAGATCCTCCAACATACCCCGCAAGTGCTGATCACGAAAAGGGATAGTGGCATTTTCGGCCCCGAGAGCCTTGCGGGTAAGCGCGTTATGGTTATCCGTGACGACATCGGCAGTGCACCCATTCAGCTCATGATCCTGGAGACTCTTGGCAGTTTGGATAGTGTCGAGTTTGTCACTCACTCGTATAGATATGAAGACCTTCTTGAGGGCTCGGTCGATGCCATATCAGCCTATCGCTCAAACGAACCCTTCCGCATGAAACAGCAGGGAGTCGACGTGAACATCATCGACCCTCGTAGCTACGGAATCGATTTCTATGGGGACAACCTGTTCACCACGGACAAGGAGATCATAGAACACCACGAGCGGGCGGAGAAGGTTGTCCGGGCCACTCTCAAAGGTTGGGAGTACGCCCTCAAACACAAAGACGAGATCATCCAGCTCATCCGGCAGACATATGCTCCGGCCCTTAGTCTCGATCAACTCCGGTACGAGGCGAAAGTTATAGATCAGATGATCGTGCCCGATCTCATCGCCATAGGCGATATCAATCCGAAACGCTACGAACGCATTGCCGAGACCTATCATCGGCTCGGCATGCTCAAGAAAGCGGAGATTCCCGCCGGTTTTCTCCATGGTCCAAGGGAGCACATGGTTGATCTCACCCCCGAGGAGCAGGCCTGGATCAAAGCCCACCCAGTGGTCACCGTCGGCGTGCGGGACCATCCACCAGCGCAGTTTTCTGATGATGGCGTCTTCAGGGGCTATTGGGTGGAAATGATGGAAGCGATGCTGCGCCTGGTCGGATTGCGACCCAACTATCGTTTCTCATCGCTGAGCGGCATAAACAAAGGCTTGCGTGAGGGCAACATTGACGTCGGCCTGGCGTACTTTAAAACGCCAGAGCGGTCGGAATATCTAAATTATTCGTTTCAAGAGCTGCCGGTGAACGTGGCGATCTTCGCCCAAACTCAGCGCACGGATATCTCCGACCTAGCCTCGCTGCGGGGCAAAACCATTGGCTCTTACAAGGGCTATGGTCTGGAAACTGCGTTAAAAGCGTTGTATCCCGATTCCCCTATTGTCCAGGCGGTCGATGTGATGGGCATGTTGCAGCTGGTTGCAACCGGACAGGCGGACTTCTGCGTGCAAGAGATTAATTCGGGTAACTATCACCTGCAGAAGGAACACATCACGAATGTGGAGTCCAAAGGCTTTTTTCAACCGCCTGGCGGGGAAACGAAACATGCACATGGTTACGTGGTGCGCAAGAGCCTCTCTAACCTTACTTCCATTCTCCATAAGACTGAGCGAAGCATGGACTCGGCGGAGAAACAGCGCATCTGGAACCGCTGGTTCTCTTCATCCGCACCAGCCAGGTTGCAACCCACTATAAGCCTGACCCCCGGGGAGCGGGCCTGGCTGAAGGCTCATCCAAATATCCAGCTGGGTTTCACCGGCGCTTTTGAGCCGACGCTCATTGTCGACCCGGATGGGTCTTATCGCGGAAGCTTGGTCGATATTCTCGATGCATTGAATACGCGGCTGGGGACCCATATCACACTCCGGGTCGATCCCATCCCGATCATGCACGAGAAGGCAAAAACAAAGGAAACAGATGGTCTTGCCCTTATTCTCCCGGATTATGCCGATAAACTGGGTCTTCTGAAAACACACACTTATTTTCGCAGTTACCCAACCGTATTTGGAAACGTTGATGCCAGTTTTGAACACCCCGACGATTTTATCGGCAAGAAAGTGGCGATCATTGACAAAATCGCTTCCTCAAAAAAAGTTATCCAGCCATACAAAGACAGCGTAACCGTCCTGAAGGTAAAAGATGCCCGGGAAGGGTTGGAGATGGTCTCCAAAAAGGAAGCTGACCTGTTTATCGGAATGTCACCCCATAACTATCTCGTTATAAAGTACCGGTTTTTTGGGGTAGGATCAAAGTATGTATTTTATGAACCTCCTTACAACTTTGGTATGGCCATAAGGCCGGATTGGCCGGAACTGGTTTCCATCCTGAATAAAGGGCTTTCCAGTTTTTCAGAACAAGAGATTGATGCCCTTGTGGCGAAATGGGTTCAGCTTCCATCACAAAAAGAGGTCATAGAGCTCACGGCCGAGGAAAAGGCCTGGTTGAAGCAGAATCACACGGTTCGCGTGCGCTTAGTTGACTTTCCTCCTTTCATCAACGCCACGAAAGGTGAAGAACCGGCCGGTATGTCAATGGACTACCTCAACCTAATTTCGGATCGCACTGGAATCAGATTCACTTACAACTTTTCAACACTACCCTTTGCTGAAGCCCTGGAAAGGATGAAAAACAAGGAGAGTCCGGACCTGATAATGACCATGATGCGAACGCCCGAACGTGAACCATTTGTCTCGTTTTCAAAAAATTATCTCAGCACTCCCAGGGCCATATTCGTCCGGACAGATTCAGAATTTATTTCCGGAATTGGCGACCTGGCCGGCAAAATGATCGCAGTGCCCAGGGGAACCGTTGTACAGAAAGAGCTTGAGAAGAAATACCCCGGAATTGACCTTGAGCTTTTTTATACTGATTTGGAATCGCTGGAAGCGGTGTCTGCGCAAAAAGCGGATGCCTATATCGGCAACCTGACTCTTGGTACCTATCTGATTCTAAAACGTGGCTTAACGAACCTGAAAGTGGCCGCGCCTTCCGGTCTGGATGATCACGTTTTCTCCTTCGGGAGCCGCAAAGACTGGCCGGAATTGAGCAGCATCATCAACAAGGGGCTGGATACCATTACGACCGATGAAAAAATTGCCATCAACAATAAATACCTCTCGCTACGATACGAACATGGGATAAGCGGTGCAGACGTATTGAAATGGGTGCTGGGTCTTGCCGCTGGGGCCTTCGGTATTGTTCTCGTGTTTGTGTTCTGGAACAGGAGTCTGAAAAAACAGGTGCAAGAGCGTACGGGTGAAATAGAGCGCAGCAACGAATCATTGGAGACTGAAATCAGCGAGCGCAAGAACGCACAGGATGAGCTCCGTAGGAGCCGCGACTATCTTAAAAACCTAACCGATTCTATGGGGGATGCGGTTTTTTCGGTAAAAATGCCTGAGAGGAAAATCGAGTGGGTCAATGATTCCGCCTTTAATATTCTGGGGTATGATCCCCAGGAGCTCATTGGAAGAACAACCGAGTTTCTTTATCGGAACAGGAATGAATTTCTGGCCTTTGGCGATAAACTGACGGGCGCCGTTGCAGAGGGCAAGGACATCGTTCAGATCACACAGTTTTTAAGAAGAAAAAGCGGTGAGGCCTTTCCAGTGGAAATCACTGTAACTATTCATAAAGAAAAGGGTGAAGTGGTTAGTGTTACCGGCATTATAAGAGACATCACCGAGCGCAAGAAGATGGAAGAAGCAATAAAAGAATCCGAAGAACGTTACCGCGCTTTATCCGTAGCTGCTTTTGAAGCAATCTTTATTTCTGAGAAGGGAGTTTGTCTTGAACAAAACTCGACAGCAGAGAAAATGTTTGGTTACACATTATCAGAAGCTATCGGCAGGAAAGGGACAGAATGGATTGCACCTGAAGACCGCGAGATGGTGATGAATAACATGCTATCCGGTTATGAAGAACCATACGAAGCAACCGCTTTACGAAAAGATGGATCAACTTTTCCGGCTGAGATACAAGCGAGGATGATGCATTATAAAGGAAGAGCTGTACGTGTAACCGCATTGAGCGACATCACCGAGCGCAAGCAGATGGTAAAGACGCTGCGGGAGAGCGAAGAAAAATTTAAAACCCTTGTTACCAATACCGAAGAAATAGTTTATATGGTAGATAAAAATGGTACATTTCTTCTTTCCGAAGGGAAAGGTCTTGCTAAATTAGGCTTGAAACCGGGACAGGTTGTCGGAAAATCTGTTTTTGAACTGTATAAAGATTATCCACAAATGTTGGCCGAAATGAGAAAAGCTTTTAATGGTGAAACAGTAACCAGCGAGGTAAATGTTGACGGTAATTATTTTAGAAATTGGTACACACCTCATAAAAATCATGAAGGTGAAATAATTGGATTATTGGGTTTATCAGTAAACATCAGCGAGCAGAAGCAGGCCGAGCAGACGCTTCAGGCTTATCAGCAGCGCCTGAAGGCCATGGCATCTCAGTTGACCATCACAGAGGAAAAAGAGCGCCGCCGCATCGCTGCCGATCTGCACGATAATGTGGGTCA